>JABUTE010000284.1 GCA_021443825.1 Bacillota bacterium | reverse complement strand
CAGGCGCTGGCGCAGCTGCCCAAAGCTGCGCTTCCCTTTGCGGCAGAAGAGCCCTGCCTGATGATCTCATCCGATACGGTGGTCGCCAAGGGCGGCCGCATTTTCGGAAAGCCGCAGAGCAAAGAAGAAGCCCGCGCCATGCTCTGCGCTCTTCGCGGCGACGTGCACCAGGTCTACAGCGGGGTGCTGCTTCAGGTCTGCACGACCGATAAAAAGCTTCTCTTTTACGAAAAGACCGATGTCTATGTAAAGGATGTTTCCGATCGGTGGATCGAAGACTATATCGCCACGAAGGAGCCCTACGACAAAGCGGGGGCCTATGCCATTCAGGGGGCCTTCGGCTGCCATATCGACCGGATCGAGGGCTGCTACGACAATGTGGTCGGTCTTCCTTATGAGAGGCTGAAGCAGGAGCTGGCAAAGCTGCAGCTGTAGCTGCCGGCATACAGAAAAACGGGACGACGGGTCCGAAAGAAAGGACCCAACATGCAAGCGATCGAAAACGACAACAAAAAAAGCACGACCGGGCTGAAGAGCCTGCCTCCTGCGGAGCGACCAAGAGAAAAGCTGCTGAGCAGCGGTGCGCAGAGCCTTACGGCAGCAGAGCTTCTGGCCCTTCTCATCGGCTCCGGCACCCGGAAGGAATCGGCGCTGGCCCTTGCCGGCCGCATCCTTTCTCTGGAAGAAAAGGGACTTGCCGCCTTTGCTTCGTATACGCCGCAGGAATTCATGCAGATCAGCGGCATCGGCCAGGCCAGAGGCTGCATTCTGGCGGCGGCCGTCGAGCTGGGAAGGCGCATCGCAGCGGCACCGGCCGCGGCAAACCCTCTTATCGACAGCCCGGATGCGGCAGCCTCCCTGTATATGGAAGAGATGCGCCGCCTTCCCAAGGAGGTGTTCCGGGTGCTGCTTCTCAATGTGAAGAACGAGCTGATCCTGAAAGAGGAAGACAGGCAGCAGAAGAAGATGTAGAAAAAATTAAAAATCTTTTGGAAGAAACG
>JABUTE010000283.1 GCA_021443825.1 Bacillota bacterium | reverse complement strand
GCGTCTTCTGAGGCTTCGAATGTCACAGCTTTTTTGGAAAGCAGCCTGTCCAGCTCGCCCAGCTTCTTTTCTGCGATCTGACGGGCCATGGCATCGGTCATGCCCGAGAAGACAACGATCTTCGTCAGGCGGTTTCGAAATTCCGGCTGAAATACCCGCTTTACCTCGTCCATGATCAGCCCGCCGGAATGCTCCTGGGCGCCGAACCCCAGACCGCCCTTTGCGATGCGGCTTGCCCCCGCATTGGAGGTCATGATGATGATCACATTGCGAAAATCGGCCTTGCGCCCCTGGTTATCGGTAAGAGTCGCATAGTCCATCACCTGCAGCAGCGTGCTGAAGATATCGGGATGCGCCTTTTCGATCTCATCCAGCAGCAGCACGCAGTTGGGGTTCTTGCGGATCTGCTCGGTGAGAAGACCGCCCTCGTCGTAGCCCACATAGCCGGCCGGAGAGCCGATCAGCTTAGCCACCGAGTGCTTTTCGCCGTATTCGCTCATATCAAAGCGAACCAGTCTGATGCCCAGCTCGTCTGCCAGCGATCTGGCGATCTCGGTCTTGCCCACGCCGGTAGGACCGACAAACAGCAGGCTTGCCAGCGGCTTGGCATCTTCGATGAGGCCTGCTCTTGAGAACTTCACCGCGTTGACCACCTGCTCGATGGCTGCATCCTGTCCGAAGACCCGCCCCTTCATCCGCATTTCCAGCGTTGCCAGCCGGCTGACCTCATCGGCCGCCACAGTCTGGCGGGGAACTCTGCAGACGCTGGTCAGCATCTGATCGATCAGGTCTTTTCCTACCGTCTGACGCTTTTGCGTCAGGGGATGGATGCGGCGGTAGGCGCCGGCCTCGTCGATGAGATCGATCGCCTTATCGGGCAGAAACCGCTCGTTGATGTATTTGCTGCTCATGGCGACGGCATATTCCAGCACGCCGTCGGCGTAGAAGACTCCGTGAAAGGCTTCGTATTTCTTTTTCAGACCCTTCAGGATGGCAACGCTCTCTT
>JABUTE010000120.1 GCA_021443825.1 Bacillota bacterium | reverse complement strand
CTTCTCGGCTTTGTGCTGGGGTTTTTGCTATTCGTGGACTATTACGGCTGCGGCGTGGTGACCGTGTTCGTCTTTTATTTTTTCTATCGCGAAAGAGAAGAGAACCTGATCGCTTCTCTTTGCAAGAACGGTCCGCAAGCGAAAGCCCTTTGGACCGCCTTCTGCCTGCTGGGCCAGCTGCTTTGCCTGTATATCATCAATGTAAAGCTGCTGGGTGGACTGTATTACCCCGTCCGCATTCTGGGAAGAGAGTTCGAGCTGGTGCAGCAGGGGCTGGCCCTGCTGGCCCTGATCCCCATCTGGCTCTACCGGGGAAGACAGGGCTATCATGCCCGGTGGTTTCAATATTTTAATTACTGGTTCTATCCCGTCCACTGCCTGCTGCTGGGGCTTTTAAGCCTGTAAGCCGTATAAAAAAAGATAAATAATATCGCGATTTCGTATAGGTTTTCTGATTCCTTTTCGTTGACAATGGGCAGGGAATCGCATTAAAATGTAAAAAAAAGGTAATACAAGAGGGCGTATCCTACGCCCGCTTTTGTGTATGCAGAAAGCGTGGTAACCATGTCTCAACAATTCAACCGAAAACTGATCCTGGAAAACGGAGAGGAATACTGCGGCTATGGCTTCGGCTCCGAAAGCGATAAGGTCTTAGACATCGTTTTCAATACCTCTATGGTCGGCTATCAGGAGATCCTTTCCGATCCCTCCTATACCTATCAGGCCGTTGTCATGACCTATCCCCTGATCGGAAATTACGGAATGGCCGACGACGACTACGAAACAGCCCGACCCTCCATCGGCGCCTTCATCGTAAAGGAATATAACGATGAGCCCTCCAACTTCCGCTGCACTAAGACCATGGCAGAGGTCATGAAGGAATACGATATCGTCGGTGTTTACGGTGTCGATACCCGAAAGATCGGCCGCTCCATCCGCGACCTGGGCAGCCGCAAGGTGCTGATCACCGGCATGGATACCTCGCTGCAAGAGGGCATGAAGATCCTCGCCGCAAC
>JABUTE010000221.1 GCA_021443825.1 Bacillota bacterium | reverse complement strand
AAAAACAGCCGCAGGCAAAGGAGGCCGCCCATGACAAAAAGATATTATATCCGTCAGGATGCAGCCGTCCTTTTTCTTATCTTGATCGCCTGGCTGTGCCGGATGGCCCACGTGTATGAATGTCCCTATCAGCTGGAGCTTGGCTATCTTCGGTCGGTCATCTATATGGCCATTCCGGCTTGCTGGAGCGTCTCCATCGGCCGAAGAGTCATTCAGCCCCAGCTGCGCATCTATCTCATCGCAGAAGCATGGCTCATGGTCTTCTGGATCGGCGTTCGCTTCATCAAATACAGCTTTGTCGAGGATCCTTGTCTGACCCACTGGCTGTGGTATCTTTTTTATGTATCCCAGATCATGATGCCTACGGTAAGCCTTTTCGTTTCGGAGGCGCTGTGCAAGCCGGAGACTCACCGCACGCCCAAAAGGCTGCATTACCTGTATCTTCCCGCGCTGCTGCTTCTCGCTCTGGTGCTGACCAACGATCTGCATCAGATGGTCTTCGTCTTTCCGGCAGACGGGCCCAGGTATCCCACCGACGGCTACGGCTACGGCATCGGCTTTTATCTGATCGATGGCTGGATCATCGGCTGCGCCGCCGTTACCTTTGCTGCCATCCTGCGCAAGAGCCGGATCCCGGGAATCAAAAAGCGCATTCTGATCCCCATGGGGATCCTGACCGTGCTGATCATCTATCTCGTACTGTATATTCTGTACGTTCCTTTCATCAAAAAATGGCTCAACGACGTGACGGTCATGTTCTGTCTGTTTCTGATGGCTGTTTTTGAAAGCTTTTTCCGTCTCAATCTGATCCAGACCAACACCCATTACCGTCGGCTGTTTCAGATCACCCCCACGCCGGCCTGTATCGTCGATGGAGACGGCCGGCAGTTGGCTGCTTCCGACGCCTATTCTGCAATTCCGGGGGATGCCATGCATCGGGCCGAGGTTTCTCCTGTGATCCTGCAAGACCGGATGAGGGTATCTTCTGCGCCCATCCGAATCGGACACGTGGTATGG
>JABUTE010000183.1 GCA_021443825.1 Bacillota bacterium | reverse complement strand
CCTATGGCAGGAGCCCAGCGCCAGGAATCGGTCTTCGGGTCGTAGCTGCACAGCTGCTGGGCGCAGACCCGGTCTTCGGCCGGGTCGTAGCGGTATTCCCAGAGGGCCTTCAGCCGCTTTTGCGCCTTGTTTTCGGGCAGCTGCATCAGCTCGAACACGAAATGGATGCTGCCGAAGAGCTGAGCGATCATGGCCTGCCGGTCGCCTCCCAGCTGAGATGCGATGGCCGAGGCCATCTTATAAGGAATGTTCAATGCCGACCCGTCGTGGATCGTTCCCTTGGAGCGCATGGTGCCCAGGCTGGTGATGCCAAGAAACAGGCGGTACGAAGCAGCATCGCGCATTTCCTCCAGGATCACGTAGTCGGCATCGGAGCGCTTCAGGCTCTTTTCGATGGCCAGCAGGTCGTCTCCGTCGGCGATGAGCTGCATCAAAGGGGCATCGGGTAGAATGGCCTCCCAGCGGGTCTCCGGGTCGGTGGCAACGGCCACTCCCTCCAGTGAAGGATCCTCGCTTGCCTGCCAGGTCTGCAGAAAGGTGGTCTTTCCGGAGCGCACCTGCCCCGCGAACACCACATTGAAGCCGACGCGGCACATGGCGCGAAACAGGGGCACTGCTTCCATGGGAAAGGTACCCTTTTCGGCCAGGGCCTCGAAGGAAAGCTGCTTCATCACATATTTGCGAAAGACGATCACATCCTGGCCGTTTTTGCTGCGCTCACCGGAATAGATGGTGACGCGGATGCCGTTGTGCAGATAGACCTCGTGAAAGCCGGTTTCCTTGCGCTCCTTCGGCGTCGCCAGCAGCAGGGCGTGGATCAGCTGGGCTCTGCGCTTTGCCGTGATCCGCTGCGGCTGCAGGCAGCTTTTGCCGTCGATCAGGCAGTAGAGCCGGTCACCGATCAGCTTTGCTGAGGAGCTTTTGGCATAGCTTTCCGTCCAGTCGAAGGCCCAGGGAGCTATGCCGCTGAGGCCGTAAAGCTCGGCAAAGACCGCCTCGGTCAGATCGGGATAATACG
>JABUTE010000098.1 GCA_021443825.1 Bacillota bacterium | reverse complement strand
GAAGGTCGGCGGTGCAGAGATGGGACAGCTGATTGCGGATCGGGTGTGAGATTTTCGCCTCGCCACCCGTTCTTTTTTTCTGGAGGCTTTGATGGTATGTTCGTATGCCGTTGATCTCTTCTGCTTCGTGCAGCTTGGTAACGGCAAGAAGAAGGATGCTGTCGGGATCGCGCCCTGCTTTTTGTGCAGCCGCATCGATGCGGCTTCGGATATTGCGAATATTCTCTGCGATGTCTGCCATTACTTTCTGGTATCCTCTGCATTGCGCAGTATTTCGTCGTAGACCTTGACCGTGGTCACCGTCTCTTTGCTGCCGTCGCTGCCGGTGCGTTCAAAGGAGGTCGGGGTGATGACATAATCCGAATCATTTTCTCCGATGATATTGACCGGAAGGAAGGAATATTCTCCGTTGTTCAGCTTCTGATAAACGCCGAAGACCCCTTCCTGCTGCGTAACGGCAGTTCTGGGAATGAGAAGCCCTTCGCAGCTGCTGGTGATCACGTTTACATCGGTGGTGCGAAGTCTGACAAAATCCTCATAATAGCGCCGGGTAGAGGCGATGACCAGCAGATAGCCATTGTTTTCTTCGCAGGAGAGCACAGTCGCCGGAATCTTGACAAGACCCTCATCTTCCGAAAGGAGAGAAAACTGTGCTGTATTCTGCTGCTCGCTGCTTTCCGCAGAGGAGGCTTCTTTTTCGCCGGGGGTATCTGCGTTGGAGGCGCCGGAGGCCTCCTGCGCCCTCTGCACCGCATTTTCCGCAAAGCATACGGTGATGGTCTGCCCTTCGCTGTACAGATCTTTGCATCTGCTGTCGCATACAAGGGCCATATACCAGATATCGCTGCTCACCAGCTTATAGAGCGGATCTCCTGCGCTGCAGTTCTTTTTCTGCATATCGAAGGAAGCGATCTGCAGACCTGCCAGCTGGGATGCATCCAGCTGTCGCAGTTCTTCCGGCTCGGGCAAAAACTCCTGCTCCATACCGTCGATATAATAGCTGATAAACCCGGTGCGGGGACAGGTGCTCGG
>JABUTE010000214.1 GCA_021443825.1 Bacillota bacterium | reverse complement strand
TTGATTATGATGCTGCCGCTGAAGCTGTAATCACGATGCACCAGGGCATTCAGCAAGGCTTCACGGATCGCCTCCGGCGGATAATCCTGTCGGTCTGTTCGTACGACCCCGCTGATCGTCGAGCTGGTCTTGTTGCAGAGCGCCAGATAATCGACCGCATTTTCAAACTGCCGGAAGACAGAGCCGCAAAACTCCCTGCTGTCGCGAAAAACGGTACATGTTTCATCGCTGAACACAGCGATCTTTGTCGTGTACGGACACTGATCGGAGAGGATCAGGGCGAGATTCGTATAGAGATCATCATTTTTTTGCGTGATCCCCAGAGCACGGTATTTTTCCGCGCTGAATTCCACTCCGTAGCGGTCGAAGGCGATCTCTGCAGCAGCAAAGGTCAGGTCCTGCGCAAGGCAGCGGCGCTCTTCAAAGCTGTCGCCGTCGCTGTCTTTTATCATTTGCCGGATCTGCTCGAAGGAAGCGGGAACACTTGAAGAGCCCTGCCGGACATAGACTCCGGTCGGTTTTATGCCCTTGCTTTTCAGATAATAAGGCTTATTTGTTCCTTCGTTTACAGTAATGCGAACGACCCTGTTCTCCTGAATGAAATATTTTATGCACATGGTGACATCCGGCATGATCGCATCGCGGATCCCGTTTGTGATGCGGGTATATTCGCTGTCGACATCGGTAAGCCCGATGGCATTGCCGTCATTATCGATTCCGATATATACGGTGCCGCCGTCTGTATTGGCAAAGGCGATGACCTCTTTATAGAGTTCTTCTGTGAAATGCGCCTTGAATTCGATGTTTTCTGTTTCAAATGTCATCGGTAATCCTCCTGATCTTCTTATTCTATCCCAAATTATACTACGAATTTTCACTTTGTTAAGTGAAAATCGGTGAAAATTTGTGAATGTTCGATTTTTGGGTGATCATTTCTCCGATCCATGGCACTTCTTTGCGAATCGGTTTTCAGGAAGACGGTTCGAAGGGCAGATGCTGTCTGTGAAATACCTGCTGCTCTCGATGGCTTTTTCCTGTTGGAGCCATTCCTGCTGCTGTTTCTT
>JABUTE010000167.1 GCA_021443825.1 Bacillota bacterium | reverse complement strand
CATCAGCTGTCGGGCGGGCAAAAGCAGCGCATCGCCATCGCCGGCATTCTGGCCATGGAGCCCGACTGCATCATTCTCGATGAGCCCACCGCCATGCTGGATCCCCGAGGACGCGCTGACCTGATGAAGACCATCGAGCAGCTTCATCAGCAGGGCAAGACCATCGTACTGATCACCCACTTTATGGAAGAGGCGGCCCGGGCCGACAGGATCATCGTCATGAGCCGCGGCCGCATCGCCCTGGACGGCACTCCGCAGCAGGTGTTCTCTCATGCAAAGCAGCTGGAAGAGCTGAAGCTGGCCCTTCCCTTTGCTGTCGAACTGGCAGAAAAGCTGCGGGCCGCAGGTCTTGCGATCCCCGAAGGCACCGTATCGGAAAAGGAGCTGGCAGAAGCAATATGCAACTTGAAGTAAAGGAACTGACTCATATCTACAGCCCCGGCACGGCCTATCAGACGGTCGCTCTTGACGGGGTGAGCCTGACCCTGCGGCCGGGCGAGCTGGTCTGCATCATCGGGCACACCGGTTCTGGCAAGACTACGCTGGTGCAGCATCTCAACGGGCTGCTGAAGCCAGGCAGCGGCCAGGTGCTGGCCGACGGCACCGATATCAATCAGAAGACGCCTCAGGCGAGGGCGCTGCGAAGAAAGACCGGCCTTGTGTTTCAATATCCCGAATATCAGCTGTTCGAAGAGACGGTTCTTAAGGATGTCTGCTTCGGTCCGAAGAACCAGGGGCTGAGCGAGGAGGAATGCAATGAGCGCGCCGTTCGTGCCCTGGCGCTGGTAGGCATGGATGCCGATGCGGTGGGCGATAAATCGCCATTTGCCTTATCGGGCGGCCAGAAGCGCCGCGTTGCCATCGCCGGGATCCTGGCCATGGAGCCGCAGGTGCTGATTTTGGATGAGCCGGCAGCAGGGCTGGATCCGGCAGGCAAGCGCTCCATTCTCGATCTGTTGCGCACCATCCGCCAGGAGGGCAATATCACCGTGGTGCTCATCTCCCACAATATGGACGATGTGGCAGAGATGGCCGACCGGGTGATCGTGATGGATCAGGGGCGCATT
>JABUTE010000066.1 GCA_021443825.1 Bacillota bacterium | reverse complement strand
TTCCCTTATGACGATCGTAAAAAGTTTAGATAACACCGCCACCGGCAACGCCGCCGAAACGTTGCCCAGAAGCGCTGCCGAAAACGAGCTCGTTCTGTCTGCGCTGGACGAATATGCAAAGCCCTACAAGGAGCTGATGAGCTATTATCGCTGCGCCATTATGGAAGTGGAGACCAAGTTTCGCGTCCTCAACGAAGAGATGTCTATCGCACGGGACAGCAATCCCATCGAAACCATCAAGACTCGCTTAAAAAGCCCATCCAGCATCATCAGCAAGCTGACAAGAAAGGGACTTCCCATTTCTGTGGAAAGCATCGAGCAGAATCTCAACGATGTAGCCGGTGTCAGAGTCATCGTATCTCACCCTTGCGAGTTATATGCGCTGGCTGAATCCTTTTTAAGTCAGGACGATATCATTCTGATCGAGACCAAAGATTATATCAAAGAGCCCAAAGAAAACGGATATCGAAGCCTGCATCTGATCATTGAGATCCCCATCTATCTGAAGGAGGCCAAGAAACAGATGCGTGTGGAGGTGCAGCTGCGGACCATTGCCATGGACTGGTGGGCAAGCCTGGAGCACAAGATCCGCTATAAAAAAGAGATCCCTGATCTGGAATATCTGGAACAGGAGCTGAAGGAATGTGCCGATATCTGTGCCGGCCTGGATTTTCGAATGGAGCGCCTCGCCGAATACGCGCTTCATATCTCTTCCTCTGACTGATGCCGTGTATGCATACAGGACAGTAAGTGCGCGATTTCTGCGACGCTGCGATCGTGACCAGCCTGCGTGTAGCCGCAAGACCACCGACGCAGGAAGACTGATCTGTTTCACAAACATATAAGACCCCATTTTTCAGACGTCATCTGAGAAATGGGGTCTTTTCATGAAAAAACGGTGCCGCCATGCTGGCGAAAATGGCATCGTAAGCGGGGCAGTAGGAGCCATAACAAAGCCTTGAGAAGAGCCATCATCGCAATCGCCGCCGGAAGCTGTGCGATCTGCCATCGGACCTACCGCGCTGCGCCGGCAGAAAGGCCGGGCATGCCTTTGCAAAGCCGCGTTCGTTTCGCCGTGAGCGCCAT
>JABUTE010000196.1 GCA_021443825.1 Bacillota bacterium | reverse complement strand
AAGACGACCTTATAGGTGTCGTAGCGCTCGAACTTGGTGGTTGCGGGAAGCTTCGCAGTCAGCTTGAACTGGAAGGTCTCGTTGATGGCATGGTCGGCAGTCTCGCCCCAGCCGTTGGTATGACCGGTTTCTGCATCAGCAGTCTCATCTAATACCTGCTTATCGACAGAGGGCTTGTTGGTCTTGGGGGCGATCGTCAGTTCCTCAGTGACCTGCAGCAGAGCGGGGTTGTTGTAATCATACTCACCGGAAACATCCGTGGTGTCGATGATCAGATAGTAACCGTCATCGAGGGTGTTGTCGCCCTCTTCCAGCTCGGTTCCGTTGCCCTTCTTATTGGCAAGAGCCAGCTTGGCGATCTTTTCGGCAGCAGCAGAGTTGCTGGCGAAGGTGCCCATGGCTTCGGCGACGAGCTTTGCCGATTCGTCGGCCTTCGTCGCATCGTAGGTGATGGCGGAGAAGACGTTGGCTACATAGTCGGTGTCGGTAGAGGCCTTTCCGTTATTGAAGATAGAGGCTTCTGCCTGCAGAGCTTCCAGGAAATCGTCTGCTTTAATGCCGCTTCCCCACTTCAGCTCACCCAGAGGTGCGTTGTCGGGGGTATCGGTCTCGTGGGCCTGTACGCCTTTAAAGATCTGATAAGCTACAAAATCGTGCTCATCAAAAGCCGCATCGATCGATACAGTTGCTGCAAAGGCTGTGGAAGCCATTGCCAATACCATCGTCAGGGCGATGAGTATTGATAATCCTTTTTTCATGTTCTTCATTTTTCTACATCCTTTTGTTTAATGCTTGAATATATCTAATGATTTATAAGGAACGTTTATCGGTTCGGCAGGCTTTTTCCTGCCTTGGGAGCGAGGCTTCAGCTGCCCTTCCCCCTTTCTTTTCGACGCCTCTTTCGGTATCCGACGGTAAGGGCTGTGCCCATGAGCAGGATACCGGTCAGTGTATACGGGTCTGTTCCAAGGCCGCCGGTCTCGGGCAGAGCGAAATCATTGGATCGCTCGTTCTCTGCCTCGATACGGAAGCTGGAATGGGAGATATCAGCCGTCAGATCAAAGTCTGCAGGCAGATTCCCGGGTCTGGTGCTGTTGTTA
>JABUTE010000142.1 GCA_021443825.1 Bacillota bacterium | reverse complement strand
CCTCGTTGTCGGCATAGTAATAATCACTGTCGATGACCCCGACGGTGTTATCAAGCTGCAGTCGGTAGCGAAAGCCAAGACCGGACTTGGGCACGATCAGCAGCACCCAACCGTCTTCGATGCGGCAGCGAAGGCCCGTTTCGATCAGGGCAGTTTCACCTGCCTTAAGGCAAATAGGGACAGGAGTTTTAATGTCATAGCCTGCAGAGCCTGCGGTCGCCCGCAGCGGAAGCTCAACAGGATAAGGAAAATGGCTAATTTTTTCAAACTGTGCGATTCTGTTCATTCTTTAAAAATACTAAGGTCTTCGGGAAGGCCGAAGAAGATCTGATCTTCGTACATGAGCATAGGAACGCCCACCCGGTTCTTTTCGCGGATCGGTTCAAATTCGGGCCTGGTATCGCGAAGCTTTAAAAACTTTTTGAGGGGAAGCATGCCGCTGGTAATGTCGATGCAATCAAACTGAATGCCGGCCTGTAAAAGAGCTTCTTTTACAGAGGGACATCCCGGTCAATGAGAACTGGTATACATCACAAGCTTATTCATAATAATAACCTCCTCAAGAGTTGCATATTGATCAAATTTTATAATTAATTATGACATTTTATCAAACTGTTTTCAATAAAAACATGGCAGCCGGATGTGACTGCCATGTAGGAAGGTTATTTTCAGGATGGGAAGATAAACGTGCTACTTTTCAAGTTTTGCGCAAAGATCTTCCAGTGCGGTCTCCAGCGCTTCCTCATAAGTGGGATGGGGCCGCATGGCCTTGAGCAGATCGGAAGGCTTCATGTGGTTGGCGATGGCCTGCGAAAGCTGGCTGATCATATCGGTGCTGCTGGGGCACATAAGCTGAGCGCCGACCAGTTCACCGGTCTGTGCGTCAGCGACCACCTTCATAAAGCAGCGTCCTGCATCGGCGATGATCGTTCTGGCGTTGCCGCCCATGACGCATTTTCCGACCTTGACAGTAAGACCGGCGTCCTTTGCTTCCGCTTCGGAAAGGCCGACCGATGCGATCTCAGGATGGCTGTAGATGCAGCCGGGCACCAGATTGAGTGCGACGGTAGGCTCAACACCTGCGATCATTTCAACGCATGC
>JABUTE010000132.1 GCA_021443825.1 Bacillota bacterium | reverse complement strand
GTTTCCAATTGGGAGTTTGAGGTGGAAGAGGGCACCGAGAGCGACGAATATGTTCTGTCGGCCAGCAATACCACCCGCAAGATGACCATCACCATTCCCGATATCACCTCCATTGAGGATCTCGATCTTACCAAAGAAGTTGTCATTACGGTGATCTACAACGCCCATCTGAACGAAGACGCAGTCGTTTCCAACAGCGAGACCTGCGAGGTCGATGACGGCGGCGACGGCACCTACGACAACAACCGCAACACCGTTTATCTGGAATACTCCAACAAGCCCGATGCCAGCGGCAGCACCGATACCGGCAATCTGGGTAAGACTCCTGACGATACCGTCTATGTATTCACCTACGAAATGCCCAACACCAAGGTCGATGCCGATGATAATCCTGTTGAAGGCGCAGGCTTTAAGCTCTACGAGTCCGACGGAACCACCGAGATCGGTCTGATCAAGGATACCACCCTTGATGCATACCGTCCCATTAAGAGCGGCGAAACAAAAGAAGAGATGTTCTCTGCAGACGATACCGGTATCTTCAACATCGTCGGTCTGGATGCAGGCACCTACATCCTGAAGGAGACCACCATTCCCGACGGCTACAACAAGTGCGCCGACATCACCGTTGTCATCTCCGGAACCCACGTAGAAAATCAGGATAAGGCTTCTGCCACCGATACCTTCTCCATGACCATGAACGGCGTCGCCAGCACCAACAACAAAATCGTCAACAATGTCGGTGCAACTCTGCCCGAAACCGGCGGCATCGGCACCACCATCTTCTACGTTCTGGGCGGTCTGTTGATGGCAGGCGCTGTGATCCTTCTTGTTACCAAGAAGAAGATGTCGGTCGAACAGGAATAATTCCGTTCTTCGAACCATCGAAACCATGCCCCCACAGGGGATGAAAAAAACTTAAAAAGGGGGAGGCTTGCTCCTCCCCCTTTTTCTAACCGATCAATCATGACATCGCAGCAAAGCCTGCAGAAGATCTGCCGGTTTTGCTGTGCTGTCATGCGACCGGATGCAGCTGGCCCTGCACAGGAGGATTGCCGGTGAAAAAGGATCTGTCTGTTATCATATTGATCGCCGTGTTCCTGGTGGGCACCAGGGCAT
>JABUTE010000144.1 GCA_021443825.1 Bacillota bacterium | reverse complement strand
TACATAGCAAAACATCATCAGGCATCAGAGAAATCTGGTGCCTTTTGTTTTGCCCATTTCAGGTCGAGATGCGCAGCTCGGCCTGTACGAAAGCCGGTGACCGGATTCCCTGCCCGGGATGATGACATCGGCTTTTCTGTTTTCCAAAAGAGAGAGATTTTCGATTTTGGGAAACAGGCCGAAGGAGTAACTGCAAGAGCCGCGGGCGTAACCACCAAGTGCATCCCGGTTCCTGCGTTCCTCTGCAATTTGCATCAAAAAACCTTAAACCGCTGTGAGCATTGAGCTTTCAATACTTACAGCGGTTTTTATCAACACGTTATGTCCTGTAACGCTCCCTTCAGCGCAGGTGAGCCTTTAAGGCTTCGAAGGTCTTGTCGCTGATGTCGTGCTCCATTTTGCAGGCGTCGGCGGCGGCTGTTTCTTCGTCTACGCCAAGAGCGATCAGCACCTGGGTCAGCACCCGGTGGCGCTCGAAGATCTTTTCGGCAACGGAACGACCCTTGTCGGTAAAGAGCAGGGCGCCGTCGTCATCCACAAGAATATAATCCTCTGTGCGAAGCTTGGAGAGGGCTCTGCTCACCGAGGGCTTGGAAAGCTTCATCGCGTCGGCCAGATCGATGGCTCTTACGATATTCTGCTTTTGGCAAAGTATCAGAAGGTTCTCCAGATACATCTCGCCGGATTCGTACATCATAATAAACAGTTCCTCCGTAGGGATACAGTAAACAGGTGGGGCGCTTTCTAATCGATACCGGCTTCAAGGGCAGCCTTGGGGATCATTTCGATGATATCGGTGGCGATCAGGCTGCGTCTTCCGTATTTTTTCATGGCCAGATCTCCTGCCATGCCGTGCAGGTAAACGCCCATGCAGGTCTTCTGCAAAGAGGCCTCTTTGCCGCTGATGCCGGCGAGAATGCCTGCCAGCACGTCGCCGCTGCCGGCGGTGGCCATGCCGGAGTTGCCGGTCAGGGAGATAAACAGCTCTTCGTCCGGGGCTGCGATCAGGGTATTGTGCCCCTTTAAAACGGCGATGGCTTCGTATTCCGATGCCAGCCGGCGGGCGGCCATCATCAGGTCTTGCTTCAGGTTTCTGGGGTCGCTCTTCAGCAGCACCGA
>JABUTE010000187.1 GCA_021443825.1 Bacillota bacterium | reverse complement strand
GATTATGTGATCGACACCTCCAACCTGAAAACAGCACAGCTGTGGAAGGAGGTCACCGATCTGGTGCAGCAGGGCAAGAGCGAGCGCAGCTTCATCATCACCGTGCAGTCCTTCGGCTTTAAGTTCGGCATTCCTCTGGAGGCCGACTGCGTTCTGGATGTGCGCTTCATTCCCAATCCCTTCTATGTGGCCAGTCTGAAGCATCTGACCGGCCGAAACAAAAAAGTCAGGGATTATGTTCTGCGAAGCCCCGATGCGGTGCAGTTCATCGATGCGACGGTGGAGCAGATCCGCACGCTGATCCCCAGCTTTGCAAGAGAAGGCAAATACCATCTTCATATCGCTGTCGGCTGCACCGGCGGCCGTCACAGAAGCGTCGTCTGCGCCGAAGAGATCGCAGCACGCCTTCGCGAAAGCGGCAAGCAGGTCTATCTGCAGCACCGGCAGCTGGATAAGAGCTGACCTCAGAAAGGCAGAAGCGCTATGTCATTTACCGCAGATGTAAAAAAAGAGCTGACCATGCTGGAGCCTTCGAAAAAGTGCTGCCAGCTGGCAGAGATCGCCATGTATCTGCGCCTTTCGGGCACCATCACCCTTCGGGGCGGTGTGGGCATCCGTACCGCCACCGATAACCCGGCGGTGGCGAGGTTTTATGCTACCCAGATCAAGGATTATTTCGGCATCAAGACCAGCCTTGCTGTTACCGAAGGCAATACCCTGAACAAAAGCCGCCGCTACGAGCTGTATATCGGCCCGGAAATGAATTCCGACGGCGTGCTGCGGGAATGCGGCATCCTGTCGGTGCGAGAGGGCAACAACATCTTTACCGACAGCATCGATCCCGACATCACCAGAAAAAAGTGCTGCAAGCGGTCGGCCCTGAAGGGTGCCTTTCTTGCCAGCGGCTCGGTCAATGCGCCTTCGGCAAAGGGTTATCATCTGGAGATCACCTGCTCCAACGAGACCATGGCCGAAGAGGTAAAGAAGCTGATGAGCAGCTTCGGTCTGGAGGGGCGCATCACCCACCGAAAGGAGAAAGCCGTCGTCTACCTGAAGGCAGGCGAGCAGATCATCGATTTTCTCAGCCTTGTGGGCGCCAACGGCAGCATGTTCAAGTTCCGCGACAC
>JABUTE010000088.1 GCA_021443825.1 Bacillota bacterium | reverse complement strand
ATTTATCCAGCCAGTCGTTTTTTTCGCGAATGGCGGCGGTCTCGATGGCCGGTAAAACGGAAGACAGCACAAACACCTCTGCCGCATCCTGATCCAGCAGGTAGTTCAGGGCCTCCAGCATTGCAGGCCTTGGCAAAAGACCGTAGAAGTAGCCGGGGGTCTGCAGCTCGTCCATGGTGGAGCCTTCTTTAAATTCGCACAGCACGCCGTCCATATCGATGAATATTCTTCGTTTTCCGTTCATGGCAGATCCTCCTTCCCTTGCTTGCGATGCAGGGTTCCTACAGTCTGATTATACGAAACGGCATATGCAAAAATATGCTCCGACGCCACAAAAAAACCGGCGGCCTTTACGGCTGCCGGAAGAATCCTGTCTCATTATGAAATTGCCGAAGTTCGCTACATATGGATGATCCGGTCGGCTACCTTTTGACAGATGTCTTTGTTGGTCGGACCGTCATTGGCATAAACGACCATGTAAAGGGTTTCCTCTCTTAATGCGGCGACCACATAGGCGCTGTCTTTTGCAAAGAGCCCCTTTACCTTCACCTTGCTGGAATAAATACCGGTGTCCTGATCCTTTTCGATCAGCTCACCCTTAAACACCAGAAAGCCGAATAGAGCCGTTTCGGGATAATGGATATGCCCTTCGTAATACATAACGTCTTCTTCGTGAAAGCTTACATGCTGCGCCAGCTTTTCCAATAATTGTTCTTTCATCGTTTATCACCTGAATCATAGAGTTATTTTTCTGCTATTTTATCAAATAATGGCGGCTGCAGCAATAAAAACGAGGCCGGCGGCAGACTATTTCAAACGGACGGCCTGTGCTATAATAGAGCAGCACGCATCACACCGATCACAGAGGACCCTCAATGCTGAAACGCTACTTTCGCTATACCATGCCCAGCATGCTTGCCATGACAGGCTTTTCACTATACATTCTGGCAGACACCTTTTTCATCTCGCTGGCCGAGGGAGCCAAGGGCATCACCGTGCTCAATCTCTGCCTGCCCTATTACGACATCATCTATGCGGTCGGCATGCTGATCGGCATCGGCTCCGCCACCCGTTTTTCCATCGAATCGGCGCAGGGGCTGCCCCAAAGCGAAGAATACTTTACCCGGTC
>JABUTE010000029.1 GCA_021443825.1 Bacillota bacterium | reverse complement strand
GCTCCTTCGAGGCTCGGCGATGGCAATAGACGGCTTCGCGGAGCATCTGAAGCGCTCTCCCCATTCTGAGCTTGCGCTTGATCTCGGGGTATTCCCGGAGCAGCGACTCGAGCATGCGGTCATTGTTTGCTCCGCGCAGGTTCTGCTCCCGAAGCGGATTTTCCCCGTCCCGGGATCCTCCGGCGCGCGCCAGGTCCCCGCTGTCAGGTTGTATCAGGCGGATTCTTGTTCCGTTTTTCAAAGCCATGGCCCAGAGCCAGATGTCATCGCCCGCAGGGCGCAGCTTCGTGAAAAGATCGGACCGGAAGGCGTCGGGATGCAGCAGCTTCCTGGTGTAGGCAACGCCTTCGGCTCCGACCGGGAAAAGATCGAACCTCTCGGCGCCCTCTTCGCCGCGGTAGTTCAAACGCCATTGAGAGCAAGGCTTCGGCGAGAGCTTGCGGAAATGGATCTTGTGCGCCCTCAGCGCGTTGAGGCAGTCCGGATGCTCAAGATAGGCCGTCATGAGCCGGCGCAGCCAGTCCGCCGGATAGATGACGCCGCCATCGGCAGTGACGATGATGTCGTCGCCGTGCTCCCCGGGCGCGGGGATGCGTTTTTCCCGCCAATGGATTTCAAGCCCGAATTCCTGCAGACGAAGTATATCTTCGGGAAGAATCCTGTTTGGAAATTCGGATTCTGTTAATTGCAATACGATCTTCTTGAATGTTATATCCTGTGCGATCAGGCTCTTGATGGTGGCCAGGACGGAAAGGATTCGGGCTGGATATGCCGCAAGGGAAATGATCGCTTCAGGATAAAATTTTAATTTTTCAACATGGATGCCACTGCCCTTTAGAATCTCTGCACATTCCTGGCGTCCTTCGTCTGTGCGAACATGCGGATACCATTTTGCTATGGTGCTTTCAATGAATCGAGGCAGAAAGACCCGCATGCATTCCTTTTCGCTCTCGGTTTTTGCATAACGAAGGCCTTCCGAGCTGATGGCGGCAAGCGAATGCGCGATGCCCAGCGCCTGTTTTTCCCTCTGCGGGCGCAGATTCTGCAAGTCGATCTTCTGCAAGTCGATCCTTTGATAGTAAGTCCCTTTGCGGCAGCATGCCACGCGCTTGGCCGAAGCGCAGGCCTTGA
>JABUTE010000036.1 GCA_021443825.1 Bacillota bacterium | reverse complement strand
ATCTGGGCCGCTCCGCTCTGGATGCTGTCGAGCTGATGGACGTAGGTGTCAACTACATGCGCGAGCACATGATCGACGAAGCAAGGATCCACTATGCCATCATCAACACCGGCGGCACCGCTCCCAACGTTGTTCAGTCGGAGGCGCAGACTCTGTATGCCATCCGCGCGCCCAAGGTCACTCAGGTAAAAGAGCTGTTTGAGCGGGTCTGCGACTGCGCAAGAGGCGCGGCTCTCATGACCCAGACCACCGTTGACATTCGTCAGGTGGCCGCATATTCCGATTACATCGGCAACGAGACCATGGGCGAGCTGTTCGCAAAGCACATGGACGAGCTTCTTCCTTTGGACTACACCGAAGAGGAAATGGCCTACGCAAAGAAGTTCCAGGGCGTCATCACCGATCTGGACCGAAACAGCTTAAAGTCCATGGCAAAGAAGGTAGCCGGAAAGAATGCCGCAGAGCTTCTGGAGCAGCCGGTATGGAACTTCCGTATTCAGCAGTCGATGGGTCCCAGCAAGGGCTCTACCGATGTAGGCGATGTCTCCTGGGTCGTTCCCACCGGTCAGTTCAGCATGGCGACGCTTGCTGCCGGAACCCCCGGCCACGCATGGCAGGTCGTTGCCCAGGGCAAGGGCTCTGTCGCTCATAAGGGCATGCTGGCCGCCGCCAAGGTCATGGCAGCTGCTGCCTGCGATCTGTATGCAGACGAAGCGCTGCAGCAGGCCTGCAAGGACGAATGGAAGGCCAATCTGGACGGCGAGGTCTATCCCAGCCCCCTGCCCGCATCGGCAAAGCCCGAGATCTGGTAGGGCAGAAAAAGCCTTGCAAAACTTCACGGTTTCATGAATAATAGAGATGATATTTTACAATTGATTCACCGCGATATATACGGAGGTATTTCCCAATGAACAAGATGATCACCGACAGCATCGTTTATGTCGGCGCAGATGACCGCGATCTCGATCTGTTTGAAAGCCAGTACGAGGTTCCCAACGGCGTTTCCTATAACTCCTATGTGATCCTGGACGACAAGATCGCCGTCATGGACCGCACCAAGGAGCCGGGCGCCATCGGCGAGCCCCTGTACCTCGACGTTGTTGCCGCTCTGCGCGAAGCTGGCCGCGATAACAT
>JABUTE010000134.1 GCA_021443825.1 Bacillota bacterium | reverse complement strand
GGCAGCAAAAATCTGGAGCTCATCAAAGATGTTCCCGTAAGGGTATCGGTTGAGATCGGCAGAGTAAAGCGCCGCGTGCAGGATGTTCTGGAGCTGAACAAGGGCTCGTTGATCATTCTTGATAAGCCGGCTTCCGAAGCCGTCGATCTTCTGATCAACGGAAGGCCTCTGGCCAAAGGCCGGGTGGTGGTCGTCGACGATAATTACGGCGTTCTGATCAGCGAGCTGCTGCAGAAAACAGACGGTACAACCGCTGCACAGAATTAAAAACACAGACGATAAGGTAGGTTAAAGATGAGTAAAAAAATTCTGCTGGTGGACGACGCAGCCTTTATGCGCAAGATGATAAAGGACACCCTGTCCAAGAACGGTTACGACGAGCTTTACGAAGCCGTCGACGGCGTGGATGCAGTCAAGAAATATGCCGAGGTGCTTCCCGATCTGGTGATCATGGATATCACCATGCCCAATATGGACGGGCTTCAGGCGCTGAAGCTGATCAAAGCCAAAGACAACGCCGCTAACGTCGTTATGTGCAGCGCCATGGGCCAGGAAAGCATGGTCATGGATGCCGTTCGTTCCGGCGCAAGAGATTTTATCGTAAAGCCCTTTAAACCCGACCGGATCCTCAAGGCCGTCGGAAACATTCTGGGCGCAGAATAGCAGGGGCAGGTCATAGCCATGGAAGTTCACAGCTATAAAGAACTGGATGAGCTGCAGCTGGATGCCCTGAAAGAGATCGGCAGCATCGGTGCCGGAAACGCGGCAACCGCCCTGTCGTCGATGATCGGAAAAAGCGTGCGCATCGATTCCCCTCAGGTGCGGATCATGGAATATAACGAGGCCATCGAATGGATGGGAGGTCCGGAGCTGATCACCGCCGGCGTTCTGGTCAAAATGAGCGGGCAGCTGAAGGGGATCCTTCTTTCTCTGCAGCAGATGGAATTTGTCGATCTGATCTGCGAGGCTCTGCTGGGCCACGGCGCAGACGATTATTCCCAGCTCGGTCCCCTGGAGCACAGCGCTCTTACCGAGGTGGGCAACATCATGATCAATGCCTATATCACTGCCCTGTGCGGTCTCACCGGTATGGATGCAAAGCTGACGGTTCCCGATTTCTGCGTCGATATGCAGGGTGCCAT
>JABUTE010000139.1 GCA_021443825.1 Bacillota bacterium | reverse complement strand
TCCCACATGAACACATCTGACAAACAGGGAATTCTGACTGCTGCAGGAGGCTTTCTCCTGATGTTTGCCCTGATGGGCTGCATCAACAACTGCTATTCTCTCACCATCATTCCCATTACTGCCTATTTCGGAGTCAGCCGGGCGACCTATGCGGTCAGCCAGACCTGCATGATCCTGGCCAGCACCCTGTTTTCCGCCTTCAGCTACAAGATCTATCAGCGCTTTGACATGGTGCTGTGCATCCGGGTGGCTGCCGTTGCGGCGCCTCTTACCATGTTTCTCCTCTCCTTTGCGCCCCATGTGACCTTTTTCTACCCGGCCTACTTCATCATGGGCTTTTGCGTTGCCATGGCGGGAACCATCCCTGTTTCCCTTCTGATCAATCAGTGGATGACCTCCTCTGCCAACAGCTATATCGGCATCGCCATGATGGGCAGCGGTCTGGGAGGCGCATTGTTTCAGATCATTCAGGCCCGCCTCATCGCAGGCCTCGGATGGCAGAATAACTTCCGCATCACCGCCTGCTGCATGGCAGTCATGACTCTGTTTGCCGCCTTCGTGCTGATCCGAAGAAGGCCGGATGCGGCCGGCGGCGGAAAGGTCAACGGAAAAGCCATCGGAAAGAGTGCCCGTCTGCTGCAGCCGAGGGTGATCGGCTTCAGTCTGCTTGCCGTTGCCATTTTTGCCAGCGGCAATTCCCTGAACTTTTCCTTCGTTCCCCATTTACGAGACAGCGGCGCTTCGGCTGAATTTGCCGCCACCTGCGGCGCCATCATGATGTTTGTCATGGCGGTGGGAAAGATCATTTACGGACGGCTGATCGACAAGCTGGGCATCCGTACCTGCATCCGCATCTCCATTACCGTATTCATCATCAGCATGCTCGCCATGGCCTTCATGGGCCAGCCCTACGCCATCTTTATTCCGCTGGCGTTTCTGGGAATGCTGCTGGGAGCTCCCTTCGGCACTGTTGGAGTTTCGGCGGCAGCTTTGGAGATCGGAGGACCCGAATACCGAGCCTCCAACCTGGCTGCCATCTCCACCTTCGGCAGCATCGCCTCCACCGTCGTACCCATGCTGCTGGGCAAGGTCTACGATATCACAGGAAGCTATTCCCCTGTCTATCTGGGCAATGCCGTTCTCACCCTG
>JABUTE010000268.1 GCA_021443825.1 Bacillota bacterium | reverse complement strand
GCCGCCTTCTGCCCGGGGAAGAAGGCGGCAAATGCGCGATAAAATACTACTTGAGCATGGTGCGGAACTCGGGAATAAAGTCGATCACATACCGGGCGCTCAGCTGCAGCATGTCTTCGCCCTCTTCCCTGGTGGCATCCTTAGGATCGTAAGGACCGAACCAGCCGTTGGGGGCGTTTTCGCAGGTATCCCGCTGCAGATGGATGCTGCCGCCTTTGAACTCGATGACCGAGATGGACTTGACGGTGGTGTTCTGCGAAGGGGGATTGGGGCTCTTGGGCCGGCACAGGCTCAGGTCGACGAAGTTCTCGCTGACCGCCAGCATGGCCGAGGTCTCGATCCGGTCACCGTGACCGCCGGCGGCATATTTGCTGTCAAGCTGGCCGACCAGGCTCCACCAGTCGATGCTGCATAAAATGCCGCCGGCATGGTAGACATCCAGGGCCACCTTGCTGATGGCAGGGGTGTTTCCGCCGTGGCCGTTGAGCACGATGAAGCGCTTTACGCCGTGCTGCAGCATAGACTTTGTTACATTGCCCAAAACCATCTGCAGGCCGTCCAGACCGATGTTGATGGTGCCGGGAAAGCTCATATGGTATTCGCAGACACCGAAGGGAATGGTGGGAACGACGATGATCTCATCGCCCAGCTTTTCGTCGATGCGCTCTGCCAGATTTCTGGGAACGAGAAAATCGGTGCCCAGGGCGCACTGGGGTCCGTGCTGCTCGGTGCTGCCTAAGGGAATGATGCAGACAGGATCCTTTTTAAAGAATTCGCCTGCCTGAGCGTAGGAAAGTCTTTCGAGAAACATGTGATTACCTCCAAAGGTTCTGTTGCATTTGTTTATCTTATCATATCACAGGAGCGGAATTTCTAATACCCCAGCTTTTGCAGCAGCATCTGTGCCGAAACATCCCGCTCCATGGAATAGCGGCCCAGATGAAGCAGGCTTTGGGGAAGGCCCTGCACCAGGGTATTGATGCGGCTTTCGGTGGTGAGGGTGATGTCGATGCCCTCTTCTGCCAGAAGGATATCGGCCAGCTGGTCGTACTTTCCGTGGGGATAGGCCAGCGCCTTCATCTGCTCGCCCATGGAAAGCAGCAGGGTCTTTTCCCGTTTGGCATCGCCTCTTAAAAAGGCGATGTAATCGTCTTCCGAT
>JABUTE010000172.1 GCA_021443825.1 Bacillota bacterium | reverse complement strand
CCCATACCCCCGTATGCCCCGTCGCTGCCATGGAAAACCCCGAAGCAGGCTTTTACGCCGTGCAGTTCCACCCCGAAGTTGCCCACTCGGTAGAGGGCTTTACCCTGCTGAAGAACTTCGTCTACAACGTCTGCAAGTGCAAGGGCGAATGGAAGATGGATTCCTTCGTTGAGACCACTATCAAGCAGATCCGCGAAAAGGTGGGCGAGGGCAAGGTGCTCTGCGCACTGTCCGGCGGCGTCGATTCTTCCGTTGCAGCCGTTCTTCTTTCCAAGGCAGTCGGCAAGCAGCTGACCTGCGTTTTCGTCGATCACGGTCTTCTTCGAAAGAACGAGGGCGACGAGGTCGAAGCTGTATTCGGCCCCGACGGCGCCTACGATCTGAACTTCATCCGCGTCAATGCCCAGGAGCGGTTCTACAGCAAGCTGGCCGGCGTTGACGAGCCCGAAAAGAAGAGAAAGATCATCGGCGAGGAATTCATCCGCGTCTTCGAAGAAGAGGCCAAGAAGATCGGCAAGGTCGACTTCCTGGTGCAGGGAACCATCTATCCCGATGTGATCGAATCCGGACTGGGCAAGTCGGCTGTGATCAAATCCCATCACAATGTGGGTGGTCTGCCTGACTACGTCGATTTTAAAGAGATCATCGAGCCTTTGCGCATGCTGTTTAAGGACGAGGTTCGCAAGGCCGGTCTGGAGCTGGGCATTCCCGAATACCTGGTCTATCGCCAGCCCTTCCCCGGCCCCGGCCTGGGAATCCGCATCATCGGTGAAGTCACGGCCGAAAAGGTCAGGATCGTGCAGGATGCCGATGCCATCTACAGAGCCGAGATCGATGCCGCTGTCAAGGCCGGCAAGATGAAGGCTCCCAACCAGTATTTCGCCGCCCTCACCAACATGCGTTCGGTGGGCGTCATGGGCGACTTCCGCACCTACGATTATGCCATCGCGCTGCGCGCCGTTACCACCTCCGACTTTATGACGGCCACCGCGACCGATATTCCCTATGAGGTGCATCAGAAGATCATGAGCCGCATCATCAACGAGGTCAGCGGAGTCAACCGCGTAATGATCGACGTCACCTCCAAGCCTCCCGGGACCATCGAGATGGAATAATTCGAGGAATCCCGGAAAGCCTTGCGGCACAAGGGTTTTTGAAATTTGAAAT
>JABUTE010000216.1 GCA_021443825.1 Bacillota bacterium | reverse complement strand
AGGCTCCGATCAACTCCGGCTGCGAGACCATGCGCGAGGAATGGGCTGCCCTTGGCCGCTACGAAGAATTCTACCGTCCGCAGAAGGGCGATCTGGTATTCTTCGATAAGGATGAAGACGGTCTGGCCGACAGCGTGGGCATCGTTTCCCGTATGAAGACAGGCAGCTTCATCGCCATTGAAGGAAACGTTGAGGATTCCGTGCAGGAGACTGTCTATACCTTTGGTGATCCGGCCATCATGGGCTTCGGCCTGCTGCCGGCAGAAGAAGAGGAGATCGGCTTTGGCGCCATGATGCTGCTGAGCAGCGGCACGCCCCTTTCCTTTGCCAACTGGATCAACGGCGTTTCCCTCAAATACCAGCGCTACGGAACCGGCGCCTGGAACGATCTTCAGACCGGCGCCAGCGTTACTCCCGATGATAATCTTCGCTTTAATATCAATTACACCGTCCCGCCCAATATGCTCAGTGAGGGCAACGATACGATCTATTATGATATTCCCGATGTGATCCGTCTGGTCGCAGGCAACAGCGGTTCGGTCAAGAGCCAGACCGGCGCCACCATGGGAAACTATGTCGTTTTGCCCACCGGGCGCATCGAGATCACGTTCAATGAGGATAATGTGGCACAGAATGCCGGCGGTCATCAGATCACAGGCTTTATCGCCTTCGACTGCGCCGTCAGCGACATCGACGGTATCGAAGACGGACAGACCCAGGTATCCATCGGCGGCGTTACGGTCAATATTCCGGTAGAAGAAGAGCAGCATACACCGTCCGGTCTGAATGTGGATAAGCGGTATACCATCGTGGACCCGATCAACGGCATCGTGGAGTTTACCGTCGAGGTAGAGAATTCCGTCAAGGTCGAAGCACCCTTTGTTATCGAAGATCATATGAACGGCGATCTGCGCTATTATGACGGTCTTCAGATCAAAACCCCCAACGGCAATGATGTTACCGCTTCGTTTACCATCGAAGATATTACCAATAACCCGGCGGTGTCCGGTGTTTCTTCCTCTACCAAGGATTTTAAACTGACGAAAAACTCGTCGGTAGCCGCCGACGGAAAATATATCGTTACTTACCGGGCCAAGCTGGCCAATCCGTATAACGGAGATCTTCGGGTGACCAACCGGGCCACCGCCTCCGGTAAGGATGTGGACGG
>JABUTE010000207.1 GCA_021443825.1 Bacillota bacterium | reverse complement strand
GGGGTTCACTTAAAAGCGGCTCAGACCGGATTTAAAGGCCGGACCGGCGACCTCGCCAAGGGTGTAATAGTTCTGATTGCAGATATCGAAGATCAGCGGATTCAGCTTCTTCGGATCGACTGCGCCGTCGGTCAGGATGCTGTCGTCGACCGATGCATTGATGATCTCACCGAACAGGTGGCAATGCTCGATATCAAAAGAGATCATTTCGCACTCCAGGCAGAGGGGAAGCTCATCGATGATGGGCGCATTGACCTTTTCGGACTTGTGGATATGAAGACCCGACATGCGAACCTTTTCCGAGATCTCGTTTCCGGAGACCATGCCCACATAGTCGCAGGCCTCCAGCTGCTCTGCTGTGCCGACGCTGACCGTAAAGGCTCTGTTGGCAAGAATATTCTTGGCCGTCTTGTGCGCAGGATCCATGCAGATAAAGATCTGGGTATCATCACCGACGCCGCCCCATGCGGCATTCATGATATCGGGATTGCCGTCTTCGTCGTAGGTAGCGATGATCAGCACGGGCTGGGGATATATCCAGGGTTTTTTTCCAAAATCAACTCTCATAAAGTACCTCCTGATGTCATATACAGCAATTATACCATTGCGCAAAGGCAAAAGAAACTCCCAAATGAGCCACACACGGCGGAAGGCATACATCTGCGGGCTCCGGGGCGCAAGAAAATATAAATAGATCAGGCCGGTCGATCTGTTTTTTGATCAATGCTCCGCATTCCCCTTCGGCGTTTTCCACACCATAAATTCTTTTGACAATCCGGTGGTTCATAGTATAATCAATCTGCGGTTATTACTTATAGTAGATAGACTATATATAAGCAAACTATTATGCCAATATGGAGTATCACTTATGAAAACAACGATCAAACAGATCCTATCTCTCATCTTGCTTCTTTCACTGCTGCTTGCACTGGCTGCCTGCGGCGAATCCAATACACCGGCGCCGGCGTCTCCCGTAAAGGAACCGGAGCAGACATCTGCCGCAGCCGAAACCACCGCCGTTACCTTCACCGATGATCTGGGCCGGACGGTCACCGTCGATTCTCCCAAGCGGGTGGTCATCATGCTGGGCAGCTTTGCCGATACCTGGGTGCTGGCAGGAGGCCTTGATACCATCGCAGCCTGCGCCGACGATGCCTGGGGCGACTTCGATCTGCAGCTGCCCGACGGCGC
>JABUTE010000166.1 GCA_021443825.1 Bacillota bacterium | reverse complement strand
TTAAGCTACCGCACCCCCGAAAAATACTTCAGCTAAAAGCTGAAAAAAGGAGCAAAATGAACGACCTGATCCCCTATCTCTGGCTTTCCCAGATCCGCAACCTGCACCCCCGCCACAGGAGGGTGTTTCTGGCCCATTTCGGCAGCGCCGGCGGCGTATACGAAGCGTCTCGCGGCCAGCTTTTGGACTGCATCCTGCAGCATCCGGAGCTTTCCCGCATCAGCGACGAAGCCATCGCGCGTCTTTGCAATAAAAATACACGCCCGGCAGAGGCGATCCTAAAGCAATGCGAGCAAAAGCAGATCGATATCCTTCCATTGGGAGCTGAACGCTATCCGGAGCATCTGCGTGCGATTACCGATGCTCCTACCCTGCTGTATGCCCGGGGCGACCAAAGCCTTCTGCAGGAGCCGGGCTGCGCCGTGGTAGGCACCCGAAGGGCTTCTCCCTACGGCCGCTGGGTCGCCTCAGAGATCGGAAAGCGCCTTGCATCCTACGGCATGACGGTGGTCAGCGGAATGGCAGAGGGCATCGATTCCTGCGGTCATCGGGGCTGCCTTGAGCGGGGCGGAAAGACGATCGCCGTCTTTGGCTGCGGCGTCGACGTCTGTTTTCCTCTGTCGAACCGGCCGCTGTATGAAGAGATCCTGGAAAAGGGGCTTGCGGTCAGCGAGTATCCCCCCGGCATGGAGGCGACCGGCTGGAGCTTTCCTCAGCGGAACCGCATCATCAGCGGGCTGTCTTCGAAGATCATCGTGGTGGAAGGCGCCTTAAAAAGCGGTTCTCTGATCACGGCGGCCCTGGGCGCAGAGCAGGGCAGGGACGTCTATGCCGTGCCGGGCAATATCGATCAGCCCAACAGCATCGGTGTCAATAAGCTGATCAGCGACGGCGCTCTGCCCATTTTTGATCTGGATGATCTGACCTCGGCGCTGGGCCTGGGACGGCGCCAGCTGCGCAAGGTGCTGCCCCGACTTTCCGGCGACGAGCAGCTGCTGTATAAGGTGATCATCACCGAGCCGGGGCTTTCTTCGGAGGTGCTTGCCATGAAAACAGGGCTCGATCACCGCAGCGTCCGCACCCAGCTGATGGCCATGGAGCTGAAGGCGCTGGTGCGCTGCGACGGCAGCCGTTATTATGTTAAGTAAAAGGTTTGCGGAATCTTCTTTAAATCTTCCTTGACAAAATACTATATATATATCTAAT
>JABUTE010000070.1 GCA_021443825.1 Bacillota bacterium | reverse complement strand
CGACATCATCTTCTACGGCTATCTGTACCAGTCGAAGAAGTGCTTCGGCCTGGATTACAACGACCTGATCAAGTTTACCATCTATATTTTTCAGCAGAACGAGGAGATCCGCCTCAAATGGCAAAAGCGGCTGGAATATATCATGATCGATGAATTCCAGGATATCGACGAGCTGCAATATCAGCTGATGGAATACCTCTGCGCCTATCATAAGAACCTGTTCATCGTGGGCGACCCCGACCAGACCATCTATACCTGGCGCGGCGCCAACGTGAAATACCTGATGGAGTTCGACAGGCAATATCCGGGAACGCAGACCGTCATGATGATGGAAAATTACCGCTCCACCCCCCAGATCCTGGCCTGCGCCAATTCCCTCATCGGCCGCAACCGGTTCCGCATCAAAAAAGATCTGATGCCTCTTCTGGCAGACGGACCGAAGGTCATCTGCCATCACGGGCTCAATTCGCAGGAGGAAGCCGGCTGGATGGCCTCTCAGATGCTGCAGCTTCACGAGGAAGGGGTTCCCTTCGGCAAAATGGCCGTGCTCTACCGGGCCCATTACGTGACCCGCAGCGTAGAAGAGATGCTGCTGAAGGCCAAGGTTCCCTATACCATCTACAGCGGGGTGCAGTTCTTCGACCGGATGGAGATCAAGGATGCCCTCAGCTATCTGCGCCTTATCGCCTATAAAGACGATCTCAGCTTTCTGCGGGTGGCCAACACCCCCAAGCGCAACCTGGGCCAGCGGCGCATGGCCTTTTTGCAGGAATATGCCGCAAAGGAAAACTGCAGCCTGTATACGGCTCTTTGCCGCAATCTGGACCACGAGATCATGAAGGGCACCAAGGCCGGAGCCTTCGTAAAGCAGATCGAGTATTTCGCCTCCAATTACGAGGGGCGTCCGGTGTCGGAGGTGCTTTCCCAGGTGCTGAACCAGACCGGCTACGACATCATGCTGCGCACGGAGGGAGGCCAGGAGAGGCTCGATAACCTGGCGGAGCTGAAGCAGGCCATCTACGAGTTTGAGACGAGCTGCGGCGAAGAGCTGGGCCTGGAGGATTATCTGCACCACGTAGCCTTGATGACCAACGCCGATGCAGCCGAGCAGCCCGACAAGGTAAAGCTGATGACGGTGCACACGGCCAAGGGTCTGGAATTTGAAAACGTATTTCTTTGCGCCATGAACGAGGGCATCTTTCCCTCCCGCAAGG
>JABUTE010000006.1 GCA_021443825.1 Bacillota bacterium | reverse complement strand
TCCCGGCAGTGCTCCCGCACTGGGCCCCTACTCCAAGGGTATGGTTGCAGGCAATTTCGTATTTACTTCCGGCCAGATCGGCACCTCTGCAGGTCCTGAGCTTCAGGCACAGGCAGAAGCTGCATGCAAGGCTGTCGGCGCAGTTCTCAACGCAGGCGGCGTTGGCTTTGAAAATGTTGTAAAGACCACCTGCTTCCTGGCAGACATCGCTGACTTTGCCGCTTTCAACGAAGTTTACGCCAAGTACTTCGTTTCCAAGCCCGCAAGAAGCTGCTTCGCAGTAAAGGATCTTCCCGGCGGAGCTCTCTGCGAGATCGAAGCTATCGCGATCAAGGAGTAATCATCCTTACATTACCGCAACCCGAAGCAGGCAGATGCTTCGGGTTTTTTTGTGCGCAAAAGAAGGCAGGGAGGGCGCTGCCCGGGCAGGTGTGGCTCCGAAAAGTGGGATGTAGGACAAACGGTGTTGATGAAAACCGCCGTAAGTATTGAAATTTCGATGCTTGCGGCGGTTCAAAGATTATTGATACAACTTTGAGGGTGGACAAAAAGTGTTGATAAAAAGTCTGTGAACCATTGAAATTTCAAGGGTGAACAGATATGGATCTATCTTAAATAAGCTTTACTGCTACATCTGCCGGAGCCATACTCCTCTGCATGACGCGCTGGCATGGCGGCTTGCTGCCTGGTGCCAAATATCTGTATTTCCCTTTCGGTCAGGCTCCATTCCGACTGATAGCAGGAGCATTTGCATAGAATTTTCCCTTCCATTGTGCCTGCGGAAGGACTGTGGTGACAGTTTCATAGGGATGTCCTCTTGCCAGGCTCCACTTTTGCCTGTATGCGGAGCCTGGAAGGTCTGAAATCCCCGGTTACTGGCACCAAGCCATCGGAATGGCATTAAAATAATAAATAATACGCGTATTTGAAACGAGTAACATGAAAAGTGGAGCCAAATCCTTTGATATATCGAACCTTTTGTCACCACGGCTTGCAGAGGGTCTGTAATAACCCCTGCAGACCGCGTTTCTGACCATGAGATCGCTTGTGATGGAGCCCTGTTCCAGGGAATAAGGCTCTTGCTGGCACCGTGCCCTTGTGGAAAGTTCCGTTGCAACTGGAAGCCGGGCCGGAGTGCCGGAGCAAAGCCTTGAGCGAGCCGTATGAGCTCCACTGCGATCGGGCGCAGCGGCGCGGATAGTCGTTTGAGACTGTTTGAGAGAGCAGCCTGCTTCTG
>JABUTE010000168.1 GCA_021443825.1 Bacillota bacterium | reverse complement strand
GGCAAGGATAAAAAGTATCTGACGAAATGAACGCTGCCGGGTCGTTCTCCGCGGACCTGAAAAAACTGATCGAAGACAGAATGTAATTCCCGCCGGGGGCAAGGCATGGACCTTTCTTCCGGCTCTTTGTTTCGCGGAATGCTTTCAGCGAACCGGACTGTGTATTTTGAATTGTGAGGTTTAAATGAATTTATAGATTCATATGAAATCATCTGTTGATTTATCAGTGGGGGGGGGTGATATTATATAGGCATTCAAATGATTGCTGTGAGATCCCGGTGACAGAGCCCTGAAACGGAAATTTGAAAGGATGGTGCATCATAATGAAAAAACACATGACGCGGATCGCGTTTTTCGAAGCGATGCTTTTATTTCTGCTGTCCGGCTGAGGCGCCCCTTCGATTGCGGTAAAGGAGACCTCGGACTTCAGCCGGTCGCAGGCAGAGGTCTGTGCGGAACCCTATTCTATGCTTGTGGAAGAATATGATATGATTACCTTTTTGGAGCAGATTCCGCAGAGGACCGTTTCCATGATAGGTGCTGCCGGCTATATTGCTGATTTCATCGGATGGAACGACAGACAGGCGACGGTCTATACGGTCGATCTTTTCTCCGGTGCGATCCTTTCACAGAAGAATTTTGGAGCGCATGATATCTTTCTGGGTGTGTACCGGTCAGACGATAAGGCATACTACGTCTTTTCGGATCAGCTTGCCATGGGCACGATGCAGATCTCGGTTGCAGGTTCAGATGGGGAAACGACATCAACTGACGATCCTGCAGGCATCCTCAGTCGCTGCACCGGCCAAAAAGATGTCTGCATCAACGAGGATATGGGTATCCTGTGGTTCGACGGCAGCTGCGTGCGGCGCTGTTTCGAAAACAGGAAGACCTTTTCGGCGGATTTCCCAGAAAACGAAAAGGAGCGCATCGCAACAGAGCTGATCTGTCCTGCTGTCTCTTATCTTGGAGAAGGCATCGAAGCCCTGTATTATCTGGAGACCAGCGGATATGCCCGGATGCCTTACGAACAGACAGACGGCATCGTCTGGGCAATGAATAAAACGACCGGAAGCTGCGAAAAGCTGGATGCCTTTACGACCCATTACTGGCGCATTTTTGGGGATGATTCTGCCATCGAGATCGAGACCGATACGCAAAGCATACGCTTTGATTTAAAATAAAAAAGACGCTGCGGAGGGCCTTCTTCGCAGCGGCTGCAATAAAAGACCTGCCTG
>JABUTE010000206.1 GCA_021443825.1 Bacillota bacterium | reverse complement strand
GCCCTGGGCACCCCCTACGCCCGTATCTTTTTGCTGTTTTCCCCTGCCTTTATGGTGAACTTTCAGCTGAATGCCTTTGTGCGCAACGATGCAGACCCTTCCCTGGCCATGAAGGCCAATCTCACCGGATCCTTTCTCAACATCCTTTTGGATCCTTTGTTCATGTTCACTTTCAAGCTGGGCATGGCGGGCGCGGCTCTGGCCACTTCTCTTTCACCTCTGATCAGCCTGCTGATCTGCCTGACCCACTTGAAAAAGCCGTCTAACCACATCCGCCTGATCCGCTGCCGCAGGCTGCCCATTAAAAAACAGGTGCATCAGCTGCTTCACTGCGCAAAGCTGGGCGTTCCATCGGCTGTGCTGCAGATCTCCGAGGGGGTCGTCACCACCGAATTCAACTTTCTGACCCTGCGTCTGGCAGGCAACATGGGCATCGCCGCCTTCGGCATCATCTCCAACTATTCCATCATCGTGCTGTCCATGCTGGCCGGCATCGCCGACGGAGCGCAGCCTCTGATCAGCCGCTCCTTCGGAGAGGGAAACCGCAAAGAGCAGCGCCGGTGGCTGAAGCTGGGCATTTTTTCCGGAGCGGTTCTCGCCCTTGCAGTCATCGCACTCACCCTGCTGATCCCCGGGCCGCTGGCCGCCCTGTTTAACAGCGAAGGGCTTCCTGAACTTGCCCGGCTGGCAGAGACCGGTCTGGTGCTGTATTTTGCAGGCAGCGGCTTTGCGGCCTTTAACATCGTGTTATCTGCTTACTTCAGCGCCTCCGATCAGCCCCGCTATGCGGGTATCATCTCTACCCTACGGGGCTTTGCAGCCATCGTTCCCATGGCCCTGCTCTGCGCCCGCCTTTGGGGAATCAACGGCGTATGGCTGTCCTTCGGGGCTGCCGAAGCCATCACCTCTCTGGCAGGCCTTGGCTGCCTTGCAGCGGAATGCAGGCGGCAGCGCGCCTGATGCCTTAGGCCCATCCGTAAAGAAAAAGAGACCTTCCCGTCAGGAGGGTCTCTCTTTTTATTCTATGGGTGCTTGTCTGTCGAAAACACAGCCCTCTTACGCCTTCTTTCTGCGGCCGCGGCCAACAGTCCCTGCGGTAAATTCCGTCTTGAACGCGCCATCCTGAGCCGTCAGACGGCAGCTTCCGCCCTTCTTTAAAGCGCCGAACAGCAGCTCGTCGGCAAGCAGCGGCTTGATCTGCGCCGAGATGACCCGATCGATCTCGCGGGCGCCGTATTCCCGGCTGGTGCC
>JABUTE010000243.1 GCA_021443825.1 Bacillota bacterium | reverse complement strand
TATATGAGCAATTCCTATATGTATTTTGCAAATATTGTTGCGGGAGTCCTCTGGATCAAATATGTTTCCTTTCATCTGAAGCTCAGGCTTCATCCTGTTCACACGCTGCTCTTAAAAGCAATCACTGCCGTCGGCAGTCTGCTGATTCTCGTCAATCTTTTTGTTCCCATTCTTTTCACCATCACCGACAATGTGTATGAAAGAGGTATGCTGTATAAGGCGTATATGCTGATGGCAGCTGTATGTCTGGTCGACAGCATCGCTCTTTATATGATCGCAAAGAAAAGCGGCGGCTTGCTGAAGTTCTTCCCCATCGCCGTATTCATCGTTCCGGCTGCCGTAGGGATCTCCTTACAGTTTTTCATCTACGGCATTTCGACCATCTGGCTCAGCTTGGCGATCTCCATCGCCGGCATCATGACGGCCTCCAAGAACGAGATCATCTTCATGGACCGGCTTACAGGCATCTACAACAGATCCTATCTGGACCATCTGCAGAAGCAGATCCAAAAACGCAAAGATTATCTGGTCTCGGGCATCATGATCGACCTGAACGGTTTTAAATCCATCAACGACAGGCTCGGTCATGCGGTGGGCGACGATGCCCTCATCACGGCGGCAAGGATCTTTTCCGATGTGGTAAATGAAAAGGGCTGCGCCATCCGATATGCCGGCGACGAATTTGTCATTCTCCTGAATACGGCAGACACCCAGCTGGTGCAGAATGTCATTCTGCAGATCCGAAACAGCCTGGAGGAACACAACAACCGGGGAGAAAAGCCCTATGTGCTGTCTGCATCCATGGGCTTTGCCGTTTTCGATCTCAGACAGCAAAGCATCAGCATGTTCATGAATATCATGGACATGCGAATGTACGAGGACAAGGCGCGCTACTATACCCAGAACCCGGAAATGGACAGGCGCCGCAGCCGCTGACGGGTGTTCCGCAAGGATTCCTTGCAAAAAGCGTTCGTCCGCCCTCTTTGGCAATGGTATTTTACAAAATAATAAGAGCCGACCGATGCAAGCATGCTTTTTGAAAACAGAGCAGGTCGGTCATTTTTGTCTGGATACTGTTATTTGGAGCAATGCATCCACTTACACAGATTTTACCTTTGCGTGATTTCAGAATTTACAGTCTGTCGATACAATAGCAGGGAAACCATGTATAAAGGAGAAACATAGCTTTGATAGATTTCAACAGCAAAAAAGGCTTTATCTGCGATATGGACGGAGTTCTGTATCACGGGAACCGCCTTCTGCCCGGGGC
>JABUTE010000176.1 GCA_021443825.1 Bacillota bacterium | reverse complement strand
GACGGCACCCATACCCTGGATCTGAAGGGCATCAATCTGCAGCTGCTGCAGCTTTGCGGCGTAGAGGATCTGCAGGCCAGCACCCGCTGCACCTGCTGCGAGCCGGAGTCGTTTTATTCGTACCGGCGCTGCGGCGATCAGGACCGGATGCTTGCTTATTTCTATCGTAAGCCGCAAAACGGCGAGCCGGGCTTTCTTCCCTCGCTGGGTGTGAGCCGCTGCCTTCTGGGAGAGCCCTGCCGCTACGACGGCCTCTCAAAGCCAGACGAAACGGTCAAGCGCCTTGGGCAGCACTATTATCTGGTTCCTGTCTGTCCGGAGCAGCTGGGCGGCCTTTCCACCCCCCGGCCGGCGTCTGAGCGAAGAGGCGCGCAGGTGCTGATGAACACCGAGAGCGGCCTTTTGGATGTGACTCGGGCCTACCTGCGGGGCGCAGAAGCAGCGCGGGATATCCTCTTTGCCAATGGCGCCTTCGCAGCCGTATTAAAGAGCAAGAGCCCCTCCTGCGGCAAGGGGGCTGTCTACGACGGTTCCTTTACCAAAACGCTGATCAAAGGAGACGGCGTCGCCGCGGAGCTTTTCGAAAATTCGGGCATCGGTGTGATCGGAAGCCATGAGACAGCTCTGCTGGAGGGGCTTTTCCTGACGCCGCAGCAGCGAAAAACCTGCAAAAAAGCTCTTCGAAAAGAGGTGCGGGCAGCAGAAAGGGCCATGTGCCTTTCCGAAAAGCAGCAGGCTGACCGGGCTATCACCGAGCAGATCCTGTCGATGGAGGAATACCGGCGGGCCCGCAGCGTCTTTGCCTATGTGGGAACCGCAAAAGAGATCGACACAAGGGCTCTGCTTTGCCGCATTCTGGAAGACGGCAAGACCCTGTATCTGCCCCTTTGCACAGGCGATGGCATCATGCAGGCCAAGCGGGTAGACGATCTGGCGCAGTTGAAGCCGGGTGCCTTCGGCATTCCGGAGCCGCCGGCCTATCTGCCTTCGGCGGCCCTTTCCGATATCGATCTGACGCTGATCCCCTGTGTCTCCTGTTCTCATGACGGAAAACGACTGGGGCAGGGCGGCGGCTTTTACGACCGTTTTCTTGCCCGCTTTCAGGGCGATAAGGTGCTGCTTTGCAGAGAAGCCCTCACAAGAGAAGATATCCCGGTGGAGGTGCACGATATCCCCATCGCTGTTGTCGTGACCGACGCAGGCATCGTTCGAAGCTGACGGCAGCGGCAGCCGGTAAAAAGACTCCCGGCAGAGCGGCGACACCGGCGGAATCTCTGC
>JABUTE010000014.1 GCA_021443825.1 Bacillota bacterium | reverse complement strand
GGCAAGATCCTGGCCTGCTTTGCCGTCTTCGGAAAAGAGGCCCACGTGGGGCAGGTCTTTGCCGGCTTTGACCCCAATCTGCTCACCGCCGAGATCACCAGCCAGATGTGCTACAGCCCCGCCCTGTGCGATCAACGGCTGGGCGAGACCACCCTGCCGCCTGTCTCCCTAAAGCAGACCGACACCAAAGAAAGCTATACGGTGCAGACCGCCCTTTCGTCCTATTCCTATTACAACGTATTCACCTACGGCATGGATGCCGCCACCATTCTTCGCAAATGCAAGGAAACGGCGATCAATGCCATGGATGCGGTGATCCGCAGGATGAACCAAAGCCACAGCATCTGGTGCGCCATGGCCGGCCAGGAGGAAACGCCCCTGCCCTGGAATACCCGGGTCTACCTGTGGCACGAATATGTAGAAGAGCTGGCGGCTGCCAACGGCGAGGGCTTTAAGGCCCATATCGACCGCTTTGCCCAAAGGCTGGCCGCAGAAAGCCCGGAGCTGGATCTTCGGGTCTACAGCTTTGCCATCGTGCAGGAGGCCCGCAAGTACGACCTGCAGGATACCCCCTGCGTGGTCATCTTTGCCGGTTCCACCTTCTACCCCAGAGTGGAGGTCAGCGGACAGAACGAAAAGGAGCGAGCCCTGACGGCTGCCGCCGAAACAGCGGCGGCGGAAATGACCTTCGAAGCCCAGAAGGACCCTTCCGGAAAGCTTCATCCCATGGGCGTCAAAATGTTCTATCCCTATATTTCCGACAGCAGCTTTCTCTACGATTGCTCTGAGGCAGACGACAGCGCCGTGCTGGCTGCCGATATGCCCGCCTACGGTTTTCGCTATATCCATCCAGAGGAGCTGATCCGACGGATCGATGCCCCTGTGGTCAACATCGGCACCTTCGGCGCCGACGGCCACATGTTTACCGAGCGGGTGGAAAAGCACCACAGCTTTCAGGCCGTGCCCCAGATGGTCTTCACCACCGTCTGCCAGCTGCTGAAGTAGCAAAAAACCATCTTGCTGAAAATGCTTATTGATGTTATAATGCATTTGAGCAGCTACAAATGAATGCAAGACTCACAATGAACATCCTTTGCGGTATCGCTGCTATTTACAATTAATATGCAACGGAGAAGCAGAACTATGAAAAAACTGATTTTGATCCTGGCTGGCCTGCTGTTGCTGGCAGGCTGCGGGCAGAAGGACCTGCCTGCCGCAACAGCACCTGCGGAAGAATCTTCAACTACAGGCAACCTCTAAAAACTCATCGATCTCTTCCCTTATGCTTACCGATGTGATGTAATAGC
>JABUTE010000022.1 GCA_021443825.1 Bacillota bacterium | reverse complement strand
CGCTGCTGGGAAAGCGACGCCTTCCAGATGTACATGGCCATGAGAAGCCGCGGCGTCGACTGCCGGATCGCACTGTTCAAGGGTGAGAACCACAACCTGTCCAGAAACGGCAAGCCTCATAACCGCATCGCAAGACTCAACGAGATCTGCGACTGGTTCGACGGTCATCTCAAATAAGCATTTTTAACAGCCCGACGCAAGGTATGCTGCAGTTCTGCAGCATACCTTTTTTATGCAGCAAAGAGTCCGTTTGGCGCAAGGCGCAGCAACGTTCTTTGGAAAAAAGAACAGAAGACGGTATCCTTATCGGAAAGGGCGGCGTTCTCAAAGCCTTCGGCGCTCTGTTTTCTCTCTATTAGATTAAAGAATATTTTCTTTGTCGCTACAGGGGCGAAAAATCCCGAAACTTCTTGCAGTTGACTGAATTTCAGTCTTTTCGCAAGGGGTATTTGCAAATAAGCCACGGGTTGACATAGACAGGCAAAGTATTATAGAATAATGCGGTTAATTTTTTAGATTTTCAGTAAGATAAAGCAATTATTATATATAAAATAAATGTTTTACATGAAAATTGGTTTCCGGGCTGCCCCATCCGGCAGATCCCGCTTAGTCGCAAGGAGGTGCGATAATGACAACTGTAATCGTTGCTGCTCTTGTCGGAATCGTTTGTCTGCTTGTCGGTATACTTGCAGGTTACATCATTCGTAAAAACAACGCTGAAAAAACCATTGGAAGCGCCGAGATCCAGGCCAAGAATCTGATCCTGGATGCAGAAAACAAATCCGAAAATATTCGTAAGGAAGCTCTTGCCGATGCGAGAGCCGAAGCACATCAGATCAAGCTGGACGCAGAAAGAGACATTCGCGAACGCAGAGATGAAGTGAAAAAGACCGAAAACCGTCTGATCCAGAAGGAAGCGACTCTGGATAAAAAGACCGAATCCATCGAACGCAAAGAAGAACACATCAATCGCAAGATCCAGACCCTTGAAGAAAAAGAAAAGGAGCTGGACGGCTTCCGCCAGAAGCAGATCGAAGAGCTGGAAAAGATCTCCGGTCTTACCTCCGACGAAGCAAAGCAGCTGCTTTTGGAGAGCATCGAAAAGGATGTTCGCCACGATGCCTCTTTGATGATCCGCGATATCGAAAGCAAGGCAAAGGAAGAAGCGGATTCCAAGGCAAAAGAGATCATCGTCGGCGCCATTCAGCGCTGCGCTGCAGACTATGTGGCAGAGACCACGGTCTCCGTCGTTCCGCTTCCCTCCGATGAGATGAAGGGCCGCATCATCGGCCGCGAGGGCCGCAACATCCGC
>JABUTE010000251.1 GCA_021443825.1 Bacillota bacterium | reverse complement strand
TGCCGGCCGTATTTTTCGTCCATGAGGCGGGCCACATAGACGCCTGATGCACTGGCCTGGGAAAGGCTGTGGGTCACGCCGGAGCCGTCGCCCAGCACATAGAGTCCGGGCACAGAGGTCTCGAGCCTGCTGTCGACGGTGACCGAGGAGTTATAGAACTTGACCTCGACGCCGTAGAGCAGGGTGTCGTCGTTGGCGGTGCCGGGAGCGATCTTGTCTAAGGCATAGATCATTTCGACGATGTCGTCCAGCTGCCGCTTGGGCATGACCAGACCAAGGTCGCCCGGGGTTGCCTTCAGGGTGGGCACGGTAAAGCTTTGCTGCAGCCGGTGCTCGTTGGTGCGGCGTCCCTTTACCAGGTCGCCGAAGCGCTGCACCAGCACGCCGCCGCCCAGCATGTTGGAAAGACGGGCGATGGACTCGCCGTATTCGTTGCTGTCTTTAAAGGGCTCGGTAAACCTGTTGGAGACCAGCAGGGCGAAGTTGGTGTTCTTCGTATACAGCGCAGGGTCTGCGTAGCTGTGGCCGTTGACAGTCACGATGCCGTTGGTGTTTTCGGAGACCACCTCGCCGTAGGGGTTCATGCAAAAAGTGCGCACCAGATCGCCGTATTGCTTGGTGCGGTAGACCAGCTTGCTTTCGTAGACCTCGTCGGTGATGTGCTTGAACACATCGGCAGGAAGCTCCACCCGCACGCCCATGTCGACCCGGTTGCTGCGGGTCTTGATGCCCAGGTCGTCGCAGACCGAAGCGATCCACTTGGAGCCGCTTCTTCCGGTGGCCAGGATCAGATCCTTGCAGACGATCTCTTCGCCGGCCGAGGTGGTAAGATGAAAGCCGTCTTCTGCTTTTTCTACCGTTTCGACGGCGGTGCGGAATTGCATGTCGATCTTTTGGGAGGTATAGTCAAAGATCCGGGCAAGGATCTCTTTGTTGCGGTCGGTGCCCAGATGGCGCACCTTCGCGCTGAGCAGGTGCAGGTCGTGGCGGATCGCTTTTGTCTTCAGGTCGCTGTTTGCCGTGGAATACAGCTTTGCTTCGGAGCCTCCGAAGCTGCAGAGCACCTGGTCGACATATTCCATCAGCTCCATGGCGGTCTTTTCGCCCACGTATAAATGCAAATCACCACCGAAATCGGTGGTGATGTTGTATTTACCGTCGGAAAGAGTACCGGCACCACCATATCCGTTCATGATGTGACAGGGATTGCAGCGGATGCAGCGGTCGGTAAGACCGCGGCTGATGGGGCAGGCCCGCTCGGCGAGCAGGGCGCCCTTATCGATCATCAGCACCTTTGCATCGGTGTTTCTCTTTGTCA
>JABUTE010000241.1 GCA_021443825.1 Bacillota bacterium | reverse complement strand
ACGGCAGACCGCTTCATACGCTGCGGCCAGCTGCTTTGACGTTTCCACAGAGGAGGCGTCGAATTCATCGCCGAAGGGTCCGACCTGCACGCAAGGGTCCAGTACCGGTGGCGAAACCAAAAGCACCCGGGGCGCATAGCCCTGCTTGATCTGCAAAAAACGCTGCCCCCGCCGGCCCAGGGCGGCAGCGCCCTCTGCGATCCTGTCTGCAGACAGGGCAAAGCGTTTCTTCAGATCGTTACTGCCCAGCATGATGAGCAGCAGATCGACGGGCTTATGGGAATTGAGCACCGGATAGAGGGCATAGCTTCCGTTTTTCCAGCCTTCCATGGGTTCTTTTCCAAGGGCCGTTCTTCCGTTGAGCCCCTCCTCCACCACGTGATACCCGCCGCCCAGAAGCTCTGCCAGCACCCGTGGCCAGCGGGTCTTCACATCATAACGCAGCCCTGTTTCGGGAATGTAGCCGAAGGTATTGGAATCGCCGTAGCACAGGATGGTCTTCATATCCGTTCTCCTTTTCTGCAACCTGCCTGCATGCCGCCCATCAGGCAAGAAAAACCCCCGCTGCGAAGCTGCAGCGGGGGCCGTTTTTCGCTTATTCGATTATAGCATCGACGCAGATCTGTTTGCACCTATTTGGGGGAAATAACATGGACGATACAGGCATGACTTTTAAGGGAGAAGCCGTTGGCATCGATAACTTCCATCCAGACCCACGTTTCGTTACGGGTCTCATTACGGACGGTGAGGGACTTGGTCGTATACCCGGAGTAGTCACCGTTGATGCCCTCGTCGTCGATGAGGTAACCCTGGGCGGTGCCGGGAGGCATCAGATACCAGCGATAGGTATACGGCTGTGTACCGCCGTAGACCTCTACCGACAAGGTAAAGCTCATGCCTTTTTTGATCGTAATACTGTCAGGGAACATCCCTGTAAAGCGCCAATTCGGCGCATTCAGGGTCAAAGACGCCTCTTTTGATGTGACCTTGTTGCCGATAGCATCGGTGATAATGCAATAGTAATGATAAGAATCATCACCAACGCAGACATTTCTGATCGTCATCGTATCACTGTCTCTGCCGGAAAACTCAGAATCAGAATACCATTTAAGAGAAGAATCGTTATATTCGTCCACCCTATGCCACTCATATCGGAGGGGTGCAGCTCCGCCGGAAACTTCGACCTTAAAGGTCGCATTGTCACCCCCATCGACGGTCACCGACTGCGGCTGCCGGGTGATGGTAAGCGGCTCAGCCTTCAGGGTCAAAGACGCCTCTTTTGAAGTGACCTTGCTGCCGTTGGCATCGGTGATGATGCAATAGTACTG
>JABUTE010000250.1 GCA_021443825.1 Bacillota bacterium | reverse complement strand
CTCGACCATGAGAACGCCCTCGTGCTTGCCCGTCATGAGGGGCAGCTTTTCGCCCAGCAGGGTCTTGACGGCGTCTTCCTGCTGCTCGGTCACTTTTGCGGCAGTTCGTACCTGAATATACGGCATGATAGTCCTCCTTTTTCGGCGGGCAGATGTCTGCCCGAAGCTATTTGGGAAAGCGGATGGTAAAGGCTGCGCCCTGTCCGGGGGCGCTGTCCAGCTCGATGGTGCCGCTGTGCAGCAGAACCCCGTGCTTTACGATGGAAAGGCCCAGGCCGGTTCCTCCCACCTCTTTGGAGTGGCTCTTATCGACCCGGTAGAACCGCTCGTAGATGCGGTCCTGATGCTCCAGCGGAATGCCGATGCCGGTGTCGATGACCTTCAGGCTCACCTGCGTTTCTTCATCCTTGATGATGACGCGCACATTTCCCCCTTCGTTGCTGTATTTGATGGCGTTGTCGCACAGGTTGTAAACGATGCTGTAAAGCACGTCGGGAAAGCCCATCAGAAGGGCCGTTTCGCCCAGAACGGAAAGGCTGATGCCCTTTTCGTCTGCCTGGCTGCGCAGGCTGTCGGCTGCGTTTTCGGCGATGCGGTTCACGTCGCAGGCCTCGTGCAGGCGGCCCTCCGGGGCAGACTCCAGATGGGTCAGATCGATGATATCTTCTACCAGCTGGCTCATCCGCTGGCTCTCCCGCAGGATCTTTGCTGCAAAGGGCTGAATGTCTTCGTCCTTCAGCATGCCGCTTTCGATCACCTCGGCATAGCCGGCGATCACATGAAGAGGGGTCTTCATCTCGTGGGAAACATTGGCGGTGAACTCCTGGCGGATCAGGCTCGCCTTTTCGATCTGGGCCTGATTCTCCGAAAGCTCTCTCTGCTGCTCGGCAAGGCGCAGAAAGAGGGGGCGCAGCACGGCAAAGCCGGGAATATCCAGATATTTTTCCGGATCGGAAAGATCGATGGCTGCGATCTTTTTTTCGGCATCGGAAAGGATCAGGCGGTCCAGCAGCCAGGCAAGCCCCGCTGCGGCCGCCGCCAGCAGAAGCACATGCTCCTGTCCGCTGAGAAACCGGGAGGCGATGAGCACGGCAAGAGAAATGGCCATGCTCGTCCAGAAAATGAGATGCTTCATGGGCGGTCCTCCATGCAATAGCCGACGCCCCGCACCGTGTGCAGCAGCTCTCCGGCCTGCTTCAGCTTGGTGCGCAGGGTGCCGATATGCACGTCGACGGTGCGGCTCTCACCGATAAAATCGGTGCTCCATACCCGAAGAGCGATCTGCTCGCGGGTAAAAACGGTGCCTGGGCTGGATAAAAACAGCAACAGCAGCTCGTATTCCTTCAGGGTCAG
>JABUTE010000198.1 GCA_021443825.1 Bacillota bacterium | reverse complement strand
CTCAGCTCGGGGTAATGGGCCATGCCGACCTGGCGGCGGGCATTTTTCTCAAGCAGGCGGGAGACCTTTTTCGTCTGCCCTGCCTGGGCGTAAAAGCGCATGGCGTTTTCGAAATCATCCTGCAGCTCGTAGAACAGGGCCGCCCGGCTTAAGATCTCGCCGATCTGCTCGCGGCTGTAAAGCTGCTCCAGCTTCCAGCGGAAGAAGGCCTCCGCGCCCGGCAGAAAGCGGTGCATATCCATGCTGTCGCTGATCATAAAGCCGGTGCGAAGCTTTACCTCTTCGATGAGGCCGCTGGCCTGGCTGCTGCCGCTCACCATGCGGGCAAGCTCGGTGGAAAAGCTGTCGAACAGCGAAAGCTCCAGGCAAAAGCTCTGCAGCTCGGGCTGAAAGCGATCCAGCACCGCGTGGTCTAAAAACCGGTAGATATCGTAGCGGCCCTCGGCCTCGCAGGCTTCGTTAAAGCCTCCGTGGGTCTGAAGCCGCCGCGCCAGAGTGGATATGGCCAGCGGATAGCCATGGTTGTTATTCAGAATGGAATCCAGCGTGGCCTCGGGCAGCGACTGCCCGCTCAGGGAAAGGTAGTCGCGAAGGTCATCTTTGCCGAAGCGAAAATCTTCAATGGTGAGACTTCCTACCAGGCCGGCAAATTCGAACTGCAGCAGCCATCCGGGGGTAACACCGCCGCGGCTGGCCAGCACGAACCGCTTTTTCGGATTGTCGCGGATATAGCTTATGACTGCCTGCTGCTCTTCTGCAGAAAGCAGCTCCTGAATATCGTCGATGAAAAGCACATCCTTTTCCTGCGCTTCGGGTGAAGGAGCAAAGCATCCCTCTGCAGCAGAGACTTCCAGATAAGCGTTCTCTTTCAGCAGCTCCCGCGCCAGCACTGTTTTTCCGCTGCCGCTGGGGGCCGTCATCAAAACGATGCGAAAGTCCGAAAACAGTTGCCGGAATTTATGGCGAAAGGATGGCTTTATATAAATATAAGGTTCGTCTCTCAAAAAGGTCCCCTTTCTGTTTCTGTATCGTTACGGCAGATCTGCAGAGCCCTGGAAAAAGAGCTTCTTCCGCAGCCACGCGGGCTGCGGCGGCAGCTCTTTTCTGTATGGGTAAAAAAGAAGAAGTATACGTTTCGTGCTGTTGCGGCTCTGTCCGGAATCGAAACGGATCGGCCCAAACGGCAGACCCTGAACGGAAAAGACTTTTATAAACTTTAACGATCGGTTTTATTATAGCAACGAAAAATGTCCATTGTCATCAATCCAAAGTATGATAAAAGTATGATTTCGAGTAGATTTCTTCGAAATTCACAAAACTATATACGCGATCATATTGCCGAAATGCTCAAGAAGCGCAAAAAGTATGATGCCAAGAACGAGAAGAAAGCCTTCCGC
>JABUTE010000031.1 GCA_021443825.1 Bacillota bacterium | reverse complement strand
GCCTGTTCCTTTTGGGCGATGATCTCGATGATGGAGACGGTGGAGGCGGCCTTTAAGCGGTCGCTGTCGGAAACGACCTCGTCGTTGGAGCTGGACTTGACATACAAAACGGTGGAGGATAGCACCTCGTCGCCGGTCTTCGGGTCTGCCGGCCCGATGGAGGCTTCTTCCGCAAAGGCGCTGCGTTCCCGCACCAGCAGCAGCGAAACGGAGTCGCCCCGGCGCAGGGTCTGTGGATAGGCGACCAGCCAGCCGGTGGGAATGGAAAAGATATATTCGCCCCGGTCTTCGTGGACCACCAGCGACTCTTCTTCAAAATACTCGGAAAACAGCTCGGCTCCTGCCGGCAGATAGGATACGGCCTGCAGGCCCAGCAGCTCCTCTGCATTTTTCAGCCGCAGGGCTCTGGCCGAAGGGGTGGTCGTCTTCTTCAGGTCCAGCATGTCTCGCGTGATCAGGGTTCCTGCTTCCACATCCCGGTTCACGGTGAGCACTTCGGTATACATCAAAGAGTCTCGCCCTACCAGCTCCCAGTAGAGCATGCCGGCGATGGCAGCTGCGATGAGGATGATTCCTGCAACGGATCGTTTCATTTGGAGTCTCCTTTCAAAGGTGCGGTAAAGTAAGCCCCATCGGCATCAGACAGAGGGGCAGGGAATGGGGACGGAGGGTCCTTTGGCGCGGTAAACGGTTCGGTCAGGGGGTCTGTGATATAGGCGGCATCTGCATCGGACAAGGGTGCGCGAAGCACGGGCCCGGGGTCCTTTACCGAAGGAAGAAGCCGGCGCAGGAGCAAGGCTGCATCCTGCTGCGGGTCTGTCTGCGCCTCTTCGGACGCGGAACGCTCGGCCATGCTCAACCCGGAAGTTCCGAAGGGCTCTGCTGCAGAGGTGCTTCGGTCTGCCGGTGCATCTGCGGCCCTGCGAAGAACCTTTCCTTCGGGACCGGTGAAAAGACGGGTGCGAAGAGACCGGTCCTTCGGCGCGGCTGCCCCGGGAACGATCAGACCGCTGGCCAGAATGGCGTTATATTCCTTGCGGGCAAGCCGGGTCGCCGCCAGCTGATCATAGATGCCTCGGGTCAGCAGCAGCAGGCAGCCGGCCGCCATGAGCATAAGGCCCAGCCCCTTCGGGCCGGTAAAAAGCAGCGTCTTCATGGGAGCCTCCTTTCTGCCTCCTGCTGCAGCAGGAAGACGCGGTCCGAAAGCTGCGAAAGTGCCTGTGCAAAGGCGGGATCGTTTGCTTTGCTTTGAGAAACGGAGGGCTGCAGCGCCCGGCAAAGCTCTTCGAGATACGTGCCTGTAAAGGCTTCCTCCGGCTCTGCCGCCTGCACAAAGCAGGCCGCGATGAGAAGATCCTCTGCCAGCAGCTTTTCGTCGGAGGTCTCGCCGATCATGGTCC
>JABUTE010000275.1 GCA_021443825.1 Bacillota bacterium | reverse complement strand
GAAGGCTGTGGTGGGCCAGGCCGATTCCAAGGGCGAGGTGTCGTTCGAAGGCCTCGACCTCGGTCTTTATCTGGTGGCTCAGAAGGGCACCGTGTCCGGCTACTATGCCACCTCGCCGTTTCTGGTCAGCCTTCCCATGGCCGATCCCGACGGCGGCTGGCTCTATGAGGTAGAGGCGTCTCCCAAGGTAGAGACAAAGCCCTCCAAGCCCTATAATCCGCCCTATATTCCGCCGGATAATCCCCCCGAAACGCCTCCCGAAACGCCCTCCTATACCCGGCTTTCGGTAAAGAAGGTCTGGGCCGGCCTGGGCGAAGAAAAGCCCCAAAGCGTAACGGCAGCGCTGCTGTGCGACGGCCAGATCCTTGAGACCGCCCAGCTGAACGAAAGCAACGGCTGGAGCTATGCCTGGGTCAACCTGAGCACCCAATATCAGTGGAGCGTTACCGAGGTCAGCGTTCCCGAAGGGTATACGGTCTCTTATTCCCTTGCAGGCGATGAGGTGACCATCACCAACACCTATATTCCCACCGTCGAGATCAAAGAAGAAAGTGAAGAGCTTACGGTAAAGAAGGTCTGGGAAGACGGCGAGGGCGAGGTGCGTCCCCGTACCGTCACCGTTGAGCTGTACAGCGGCAGCGATCTGTGCGGCAGCGTGCAGCTTTCCGCCGAAAACAACTGGACCTACACCTGGAAGAAGCTGCCCAAGACCGGCTCCTACCACGTGCAGGAGGTGGGAATTCCCGCCGACTATCAGGTGTCGTACAGCGTCAAAGGCACTGAGATCACCGTCACCAATACCTGCCTGGTAGAGCTTCCGGATAATCCCAGCCCCACCGGGCCGGGAGAACTGATCCAGACCGGCCAGCTCAACTGGCCCATTCCCGTGCTGGCGGGGCTGGGCGTGCTGCTGTTTATGGCAGGCTGGGCGCTGGTCTTCTTCCGAAAGGACCGCAGCAGAGAATAGCTTCAAGGCGCCGGGCAGGCTCCGGCGGCAAAAGGTATCTGCAAAAGAACGATGAATTGCAAGTGATCGGGCGGGAGGCTGTGCTTTCCGCCTGTTTTTATAAAAAATCTTACAGGTCTTAGAAAGTGCCTGTTTTGGGAATATACAATGAGAGATCTCTTTGTACGCCCGGCAGAGCGCAAAAAGAGAAAGGAGAACGTATGAAAAAACGACTGAGCTGTATGATCCTCAGCCTGGTGCTGGTGCTGTCTCTGGCAGTGCCTGCGGCTTTCGCAGCCAATGGGGATACCTACGATGCAGCCAAAGCCTATCGCGGCGGCGACACCGTCATCTACAACGGTGTGGAATATACCGCCAAGTGGTATACCCAGGGAGAGATTCCCGGTGAGGGCTTTTCCGCATGGGAACGCACCCGCCTGACCGATGCCGACCTCAAAC
>JABUTE010000262.1 GCA_021443825.1 Bacillota bacterium | reverse complement strand
CGCCAGCAGCAGCTCCGGACTTGGTGAGCTGCTCAGCGCCGCAAAAGAGATCAACGGCATCAAGCTGGTCACGAAGCAGTTTGAAGGCGCATCCATCGACGAGCTGCGGGCTATCTCCGACGAGATCAAGAAGACCCAGAAATCGGTGGTCATGGTATTTGCCAGCATCAACGGCCCCAAGACCATGCTGATGGTTTCCGTATGCGACGATCTGCTGGAAAAGGGCATTCATGCCGGCAACATGATCAAAAAGCTGGCCGCCGTATGCGGCGGTGGCGGCGGCGGCAAGGCCGATATGGCCCAGGCCGGCGCAAAGGATCCGACCAAGCTGCCCGAAGCCTTTGCTCTTGCCGAAGAGCTGCTGAAGGCGTAATCCTCCGTTCCTTACCGTATCTTACAGACAGGAGATAATCCATGGAAAGAAAGACAATTCTTTTTAAAAATCCCGAAAAGCCGGAAGAAAAGACCACCGAAGAGATCCTGACCACTGTCTACAACGCCCTGGAAGAAAAGGGCTACAGCGCCATCGATCAGATGGTAGGCTACATTCTGTCGGGCGATCCTTCTTACATCACCGGTCACAACAACGCCAGAAACCTGATCCGCCATATCGAACGTGACGATCTTGTGGAAGAGCTCCTCAGAGCGTTTCTTCACAAATAGCTCATGCGCTATCTTGGCTTAGATATCGGCGATAGGACCATCGGGGTCGCTGTCAGTGACCCCCTGTTCATCTCTGCGCAGGGCGTCGGCACCATCGAACGGGTCGGAAACCGAAAGGATACGACTAAGATCATCGACCTCGTGAAGGAATATGAGGTCGGTCTTATTGTGTGCGGGCTGCCGTTGATGCTCAGCGGCGAAGACAGTCCTCAGACAGAAAAGGTCAGAGAGTTCGTCACCTTGCTGGAAAACAAGCTGCGCAGCATGGGGCTCAACCAGGTCCGGGTGGTGCTTCACGACGAACGATATACCACAAAAATGGCCGAAGATGTGCTCATGCTTAAGGGCTCGTCCCGAGGCAGGGGCATGGACCGCAAACAGCGAAAGGAGCATGTAGACAGGCTGGCAGCGCAGCTGATCCTGCAAAGCTACATGGATCTTCAATCAAACCTGCTATAGAATATGCGTCGAAAAACTTATAAGGAGGCATCGATGCTGAAAGAATTATTACTGATCTATTGGACCTTTTTTAAGATGGGTGCCGTCACCTTTGGCGGCGGCTATGCCATGCTTCCCATTCTGCGCAGAGAGATCGTAGAAAACAAGAAGTGGGCAGACGAAGAAACGGTCATGGACTTTTATGCCCTTAGCCAGGGGCTTCCCGGCATTATTGCCGCAAACGTATCCACCTTTCTGGGCTATAAGAAGAAGGGCGTTCCCGGTGCGGTGGCCGCAGTTCTGGGCGTGGTCTCTCCC
>JABUTE010000017.1 GCA_021443825.1 Bacillota bacterium | reverse complement strand
GCTTCTTCCTCGGCAGGAGCAGCAGACTCTTTTGTTTCTGCTTTTTTGAAAAGCTGTTTCAGGGCTGCGGAGGGCTCCAGCTTTTGTTCCTGTGTTTTTTGCGGAAGGGGCATGGTGACGCCCTGGGGTGCCTGCTGCCGGGGCGTATGGATCCTCACATCCTGCTCCGACAGCTCCGACGCCTGCGGATCGAGGAGCGCGCGGCGCAAAGCATTGATGAGAAATTCTTTGACGGTTTCTTCTTCGAAGAAACGGATCTCGGTCTTGGTGGGATGGATGTTCACATCCAGGCTTTCGGGCGGCAGCTGCAGAAATAGGAAAGCGCAGGGATACCGGCCGTCGAACAGCTTATCGGAATAGGCCTGCGAAACCGCCTGTTCGAGCATGCGGCTTTTTACCAGCCTTCCGTTGACGAAAAAGATCTGATATCTGCGGTTGGTGCGGCTCTCCGAGGGAGCGCTGATATAGGCCCGCACGCTGTATTGGCCGTCGGATCCGTTGACAGGCAGAAGCTTTTTTATCAGCTGAGGGCTGTAGACCGTCAGGATCGCCTGCTTCAGATCGCCCTTTCCCATGGTGGAAAAGAGGATGGTGCCGTTGTTGATGAGGCGGATGCGGATGCCCGGATAAGCGATGGCCATCTTGGAGATAAAGTCGGTGATCAGAGAGCTTTCCGCATTGTCGGCTTTCAGGAATTTGCGGCGGGCCGGCGTATTGAAAAACAGATCGCGGACCACGATAGTGGTACCTTCCTGGCAAGCGGTATCGCCCTTTTCTTCTGTGATGCCGCCGGTGACTACGATGCGGCTTCCTATGCGGGCGCCATGAGTCTTGGTGGTCAGCTCCACCCGGCAGACAGCTGCGATGCTGGCCAGAGCTTCTCCGCGAAAGCCGAGGCTTTGGATCCGATCCAGATCCTCTGCGCTTTCGATCTTCGACGTAGCATACCGCCGGAAGGCCAGCTCCACCTGATCTGGGGCAATGCCCTTTCCGTCATCGGACACACGGATATATTCCTTTCCGCCCTTTCGGATCTCAACGGTGATGGAACGTGCTCCGGCGTCGACGGAATTTTCCACCAGCTCTTTTACGATGGAAAGAGGCCGTTCCACAACCTCACCGGCAGCGATCTTATCTGCGATTTCTTTTGGCAGTGCCTTGATGATTCCTGTCATTTGCGCTCTCTTGCTGCCTGCTGCAGCTCTTCCAGAATGGCGATGGCTTTTGAGGGAGTGACCTCCATCAGGTCCAGATTTTTGATCCGCTGGATCAGGGCCCAGTCGGCGGAGTTTTCGGGGGTAAACATGCTCAGCTGCATCGAAGTTTCTTCGTTTTTCTGCTTATTCGAAGAGGAAGCCTTGCTGACTTTTGCAGCGTGCTGCGAAGATGGCTGGGGACCTTCCTGGGATTCCAGCACGGCCAGCTTTTCTTC
>JABUTE010000054.1 GCA_021443825.1 Bacillota bacterium | reverse complement strand
GGGCTCTCGGACGTCTGGCTTGCCCTCAGCACGGTCAAAACCAACTGAACAGTTACGAAAAAGCCGCATGGGCGCCAGAATGCGTCCATGCGGTTTTTTTTCGTTTTCTCACCGATATCGGGGACGCAAAAGACAGAGATTTCTGCTATACCTAAAGCAATAATGGGAGCAGACCATGCTCCCGGATCCATTCAGATGTATTCTTGATTCCCCAAGCGTCGCCTTTCCGCTGAATTTCCCCGGATAATACCCTTCCCCAAAGAAAAAACGAAAGATACTCCGTTCATCAGAAAGCGCCCTTGGACATTCTCAACCATGAAGGAGGTAACATCATGAAAAAAAGAATCGGCAGCTTATTATTAGCAGCCATCCTGGTAGTGGCAATGGTTCCCGCCACGGCCTTTGCTTCCCCCGAAGACGATTATGTAACGGTAACGATGCAAACAACGTCCCTCACGGGCATGCAGCCGGAACCCGTCATGTTTGTTCCGGCGTATGACGTCATCAAGCCCATTGCCGGAATGACCCCCGTAAACACCTTTACCGTTGGGGGAGACGCCTTAATTGCCGGCAAAGGCTATTGGTATAATATGACCGACAACATCCAAAACTATTCCGGCACCTTTGAAAAGGGTAAGATCTACCGGTTCTACGGCGAGCTGGCCCTCAGAGACGGCTATTGCTGGCCCGAGATGGGAACATGGTTCAAGATCCCTGCCATCGTCAACGGAGAAGAGGCCAATCTCGACCTGCTGACAGAAGGCGATCTGCACCGTATATGGAAGGACTTCGTATGCGAGCCGACCCCGTTTGCGCCGGAGATCTATGCTCACTCTGTGGACAAAACCGTAACCGTAGGTGACCCCGTTGAGATCCATGTCAGCGCCTGGGGCGTTGATCTGCATTATCAATGGTATCAGTCCAACGGAAGCTTTCCGACCATGGTGGGTGAAGACAGCAATTCCTTTACCATCGAAAGCGCTAATATGGCCGAGCACAACGACAGCACCTACTTCTGCGTCGTCAGCAACGATGCCGGCAGCATCACCTCCCAGTTCATCCACATTACCGTCGTCGGAAAAGCCGGTGTTGCAGCCCCAGTCATCACAAAGCAGCCCCAGGCGGTCGACGCAGCCGTCGGCGATACCGTCACCTTCTCGGTAACGGCAACGGGCGAAGGCCTTCACTATCAATGGCATCAGGTCGATGCCGGCATTCCCGTCACGGTGGGAACCGACAGCAGCACCTATACCATCGAGAGCGCCAATATCAACGATCATAATTGCTATGATTTCTATTGCGTCGTAACCAATGACGGAGGCAGCGCAACTTCCGAAAAGGCTCATCTGACCGTTTCGGAAAATGCCGCACCCAAGCCCCGCAGCTTCAGCGATGTTCCCGCAGACGCATGGTATGCGGCAGATGTGCAAAAGGC
>JABUTE010000315.1 GCA_021443825.1 Bacillota bacterium | reverse complement strand
GGCCTGCGAGTTGCCCTCTGCAGAGGCCCCCGAGGCATCCGTCTGCACTGACAGCGCTGCCACCATGCCCCTTTCTTCGTATTGCGCCCAGCCCTACGGCAGAAGCCGCTCTTATTATCTTGTGGAAATGAACACCAACCGGAGCTTTGTGATCAGCAAGGCTCTTTTTGTTATCGGCGCCCTGCCCGAATGCGATCTGTGCGTAGCCCAGCCGCCCGAAACAGCGGCTGTTTCCCGCCTGCATGCCCTGCTGCTTTTAAAAAACGGCAAGGCCTATTTAAAGGATCAGTCCACCAACGGCACCTTTCTTGGAGAGCTGGGCATGCCCGACAGCGACTTTTACCGCCTGCCGAAAGATACCGAGGTTGAGATCCGCTCCGGTCAGGTGGTGCGCTTTGCCCTGTTTCGCTATCTGTTTATGGCAGAGGAAGGCGACAGTTAGAAAAGCCGCCGCACAGGGCCTGCTTCGCGGCAGCTCATTTGTTTATTCTTTTTAGAACAGCCCCTGTTTTTCTTATTTCGCAGGGACTTCTTCTCCGTTTATTATTCATTCTTAATTCTTTTATTCCCGGACCCGCTTTTCACCGATCGCTGAAGGTCTTTTTTTCCTGTGCAATCTGTCATGACGAAGCTTTGGCAAGAGCCGCAGACAGGAAAAGAGCCCCTGCAGCGAGCCGGGTGCTTCTTCTTGGGGAGGTAGCATTATGCCATCCATTTCCGTCGGCCGGATCTTAGATCAACGGTACCGGGTGCTTAAGCCGCTGGGCAAGGGCGGCATGAGCACCGTTTTTTGCGTGGAAGATCTGCAGCTGGGCAAGCGCTGGGCCATGAAGGTGCTGCCCCTGCCCGAGGATCCGCAAAGCGAGCCCCGGGAGGTGCAGATCTTAAAGTGCCTGGATCATCCGCTGGCGCCCCGCCTGGTCGACCGGTTCGTTTGGCAGCAGCAGCTTTGCATCATCATGGATTATATCGAAGGCCCAACCCTGCAGCAGCTGCTGGACAGCAACGGCCCCATCGACAGCGATACGGCGGCCCGCTGGATGCAGGATGTGTGCAGCATTTTGTCGCACCTTCACGAAAACGGCATCCTCTACCGCGATGTAAAGCCGGCAAACCTGATCCTGTCTTCTTCCGGCCACGTAAAGCTGGTTGATTTCGGCTATCCCACCCTGCTGATCAACGGCATCGAGAAAAAAGACCCTGTGCCCTTCGGCACGAGGGGCTACGCGGCACCAGAACAGCGGAAAGGCGTCTGCGACCGCCGCAGCGATGTCTACGGGGCAGGCATCACCCTCTACCAGCTGCTGACGGCCGAAAGCCCGGCGCGCAAGGGCTTTCGCCTTAAGCCTGCCATGATGCTGAAGCCTTCCATTCCTCCTGGCATGGGAAGGATCCTGCGCAAGGCGACGGCGCAAAAGCCGAAAGACCGGTTTTCTTCCATAGACGAG
>JABUTE010000025.1 GCA_021443825.1 Bacillota bacterium | reverse complement strand
GTCGGCAAGCTCCTGCTGTGCTGTCTGCAGCTGATCGCGAAGAGCCTCTGCCGCATCCTCTTTGCTTTCGCCTTCGGTGCGCAGGGTCTGCGCCCGGCGCTCCAGGCTTTTTTTCAGACTGTCTGCGCTCTGCGCCTCGGCGCGAAGACGGGCAGCCTCCGAAGAAAGCGAAAGGATCCGGTTGCGCAGCTCGTCGCCCTCGGCCTTGCAGCTTTCCAGCGCCTGCAGCGCCTCTTTTTCTTCGGCCTCTTTGGTCTGCAGGGCCTGCTGATACTGCAGGGTCTCTTCCTCTGCCCGCTCGTATTCGCCCTGCAGCCCTGCCGACGCCTCGTTCTGCCTTGCCAGCCGGTCGCCTATCTGGGCGATCTCGTCTGCAAGACGCTGATCATCCTTATCTAAGGAAGCAAGCCGCTCACGGTTCAGGTCGCGGGTGCTGATGATCTTATGGATCTCTTCGGTCTGCTCTGCCAGGTCGCTGCGCGCAGCGGCAGTCTGTTCGTCCAGGTCCAGAAGCTGCTGCGAAAGCTGCTGCAGTTCTTCTTCTTTTCTGTCACGGACCGCTGTGATCGAATCCAGCGCCAGGTCAAGCTCAGCGATCTCGGTCTTTGCGGTCTCGACCCGCTCATCGGAGATCTCGATGTTCTTCAGAAGAACATTGATCTCTACATTTTTATATTTTTCACGAAGCTCCAGATATTCGGTGGCTTTTTTACTGTCTTCTTCAAGACCGCCGATGCGGCCTTCGATCTCCGACACGATATCGCTCACCCGGTCCAGATTGACCCTGGCTTCGTCCAGGCTCTTTTCGGTCTCTGCTTTTTTGTTTCTGTATTTCACGATGCCGGCCGCTTCTTCGAAGATCTCGCGGCGGCTTTCCATCTTGTTGCTTACGATGTCAGAGATCTTTCCCTGTCCGATGATGGAATAGCCTTCTACGCCGATGCCGGTATCCATGATCAGCTCGCGGATATCCCGCAGTCTGCAGGGCGTGCGGTTGATCATGTATTCGCTTTCGCCGGAGCGATACATTCTTCGGGTGATGCCCACCTCGGCAAAATCGATGGGAAGCGTGCGCTCCGTATTGTCGATCACCAGGGTGACCTCGGCCATGCCCTTTGCCTTGCGGTTTTCGGTGCCGGCAAAGATGACATCCTCCATCTTGCCGCCCCGCAGGGATTTGGGGCTCTGTTCTCCAAGGACCCAGCGCAAGGCGTCGGAGATATTGCTCTTTCCGCTTCCGTTGGGACCGACGATACAGGTTATTCCGTCTGTAAATTCAATTGTGACCGGGTCTGCAAAGGATTTGAACCCGTTAAGCTCCATTCGCTTAAAATACATAGTTGCACCTGTGATGATGTAGCATTAATGATCGGGAAGGTTCTGCAGGGCCTGTGCCGCAGCCGCCGTCTGGGCTGCCTGCTTGCTTTTGCCGCTGCCGCTGCCCAGGCATTCA
>JABUTE010000085.1 GCA_021443825.1 Bacillota bacterium | reverse complement strand
TGGAAGAAACCTGCAAGTATGCGAAAGTTGATACCGAAACCTTCCTTGCAGTTGTCAATATTACAATCAATGGTCTTGTTGACAACCGGCTGCGCAGAGCATAGAATTTAAAGGCTGAATATCATTCATCAGGAGGAGCATATGAAAGAAAACAAGACTCTTAACGAGTTTAAAAAGTTCATCTCCCGCGGAAACGTAGTCGACATGGCCGTCGGCGTCGTTGTGGGCGGAGCCTTTACGGCCATCATCAATTCCGTCGTAAACGATATCTTTATGCCTCTGGTCGGCATGCTCACCGGCGGCATCAATTTCACCGACCTGAAGGTGGTCGTAGGAAGCGCGGAGCTTTGCTACGGCAATTTCATTCAGGCGCTGATCAACTTTCTGATCATTGCCTTTGCCATGTTCAATGTGGTCAAGCTGATGAATAGACTGAAGAAAAAAGAAGAAGAAAAGCCGGCTGCACCGGCTAAGCCTTCCGACGAGGTGGTGCTTCTTACCGAGATCCGCGACCTGCTGAAAAAGCAGTAGCACCTTCTGCGGCTGCTGCCGGAGGGTCTTTGCCCTTCGGCAGCGGAAAAATCCATTCAAAACAAAAAATAACACTTTACAAAGCAAGTTCAGCGTGGTATTATAACACTTGTCGGTGCGATGCACCGGCAAGCCAAACAGAATAGAGATGCGGTATTGGCGGAATTGGCAGACGCGTACGGTTGAGGGCCGTATGGGTAACACCGTGATGGTTCAAGTCCATTATACCGCACCACGAAGCAAGGACCCCTGAACAAGGGGTCTTTTGTTTTATGCAACAGGGTATAAGGAGCAGCTCATGATACAGGACATTTTTCCCAAAGTATTTCATAACCAGTACGATCCTTCCCGCCTGCCCAAGGCGTCTTCTTGTGTTCTTCATTTCAGCGGACGCAGGCTTTTGTGCCATACCGAGGATACCCAGATCTCGTTTCCGTCATATGAGCAGGTGCAGGCCTCTGTCTTTTTAGGCGCGCAGCCTTCGGTGGGCACGCCCCATCCCGATCTGATCTTTCTCTTTTCTGTGGATGAGGAGGATTATTTTCTGCTGCGCAAAGATGAGGAGATCTCTGTGAGCGGTTTTTCGTACACCGATATCAGCATCTACGGGAAGACCTTTCCCCAGGACCGTGCCTTTGCAGCTGCCAGCGCCTTTCATCTGAACAACTGGTATAACAGCGAGCGGTTCTGCGGTCATTGCGGCGCTGCGCTGGAGCTGGATCAGACCGAGCGGATGATGAAGTGCCCCAAATGCGGCAACATGATCTATCCCCGCATCAATCCCTGTGTCATCGTCGGGGTCTTTTACGACGACAAGATCCTCTGCACCCAATATAACCGGCCCAATGCCGGCCGTTTCGCTCTGGTCGCCGGCTTTGGCGAATTCGGCGAGACCATCGAGGATACGGTTCGCCGCGAGGTGAA
>JABUTE010000097.1 GCA_021443825.1 Bacillota bacterium | reverse complement strand
AGCGGGGTGAAATCCTCGGCATAGCAGGCATTTTTGATATTGACTCTTCCGTGGGAGGTAAAGGCAAGGCCGTTTCTTGCCACCCGGGTGGGCAGCACACAGTCGAACATATCGATGCCCCTCTCTACACCCTCAAACAGGCAGTCGGGGCTTCCCACGCCCATCAGATAACGAGGCCGGTCTTTGGGAAGCAGAGGCACACAGCCCTCCAGGATCTCGTACATCACCGGCTTGGGCTCGCCCACCGAAAGACCGCCGATGGCATAGCCGGGAAGATCCAGGTCCACGATCTGCTTTGCGCTTTCGGCGCGCAGATCGGCATACATGCCGCCCTGCATGATGCCGAACAGAGACTGGGTCTCGATATCCTGATGGTGATCTTTGCAGCGCTTCAGCCAGCGGGTGGTCATGTTGAGAGACTTTTTCACATATTCCCGGTCGGCGGGGTAAGGAGCGCACTCGTCGAAGGCCATGATGATATCGGAGCCCAGGGCATTCTGCACATCGATGCTTGTCTCGGGGCTGAAGAAGTGCCTGGAGCCGTCCAGATAGGAGCGGAAGGTGACCCCCTCTTCGGTGATCTTGCGAAGATCGCCCAAAGAAAAGACCTGAAAGCCGCCGCTATCGGTGAGAATGGCGCCGTTCCAGTTCATGAACCTGTGCAGGCCGCCGGCTTTTTTCACGATCTGGTGGCCGGGTCTGAGATAAAGATGATAGGTGTTGGAAAGGATGATATGAGAGCCCTCATGGCCCAGGCCTGCCACGTCCTCTGGCTTCATGGATTTGACCGTCGCCTGGGTCCCCACCGGCATGAACACCGGCGTTTCAAAGCTTCCGTGAGGGGTATGGACCGTGCCTCTTCGTGCCCGGGTCCTGGCATCCTCTTTATGAAGAGTAAATGTTACTGCGTGTTTTTCGCTCAAGACAGTTCTCCTGGATCGCTGCAGGCGATCAGATGGAATTCTCGTAGATATATTCGGACCAGATGGGATAGACCTTGCCGTACAGGTGGGTGTTGTCGCCGGTGTAATCGGCGCGCAGATTGCCTTCCTCATCGTCGAACAAGGCATTGGCGTCGATGTAGCGCACCATGTTTCCGTCGCAGAGGCCCCGCAGCTCATCGTTTAAGCTGTCGATGCGGGCGTTGTTATAGATCTTATCCTTAACAGAGCGCTTCTTTGCAACGTGGATATTGGCAAGGATGTAGATATCCGCATCCGGCTGGTTGGTGCTGATCTGCGCCAGCAGGTTTTCAAACTGGGTCACCACCGCATCCATGTCGTAGCCCAGCTCGTTGATGCCAAGGCCGATATAGACCTTTTTAAAGGAGCCCTGGGAGATCAGCTTATCGAAGCGGATCTTGCCGTAGCCCTTGACATCCAGCGCCTCGTCATCGTAGTTGAAGCTGCTCAGTCCGGTCTTGCAGAAGCTGGTGGTCTGGGGGATCTTTCCTTCGATTT
>JABUTE010000071.1 GCA_021443825.1 Bacillota bacterium | reverse complement strand
ACCTTGAGCTCCGTTTCGGTGAACTCGGTGCTGCAGGCATCGCCGATGAGCACCGTGGGCGTCTCCTCCGGATAGATATGCTCGCCGGCCATGGTCCTGTCCATCACGGTGATCAGCTGCTGGGGGCTGACCTCTTTATACCAGAAGCTGTCGGCGCCGGCTTCTTTGGACTTTCGGATAAAGCTGACCTCCGGTGCGGAGGTAACGATGATGATCTTGATGTGGGGGTAGCTCTGCTTGATGGCGGCGGCTGCGGCGATGCCGCTTTCGTTATTGGCCGTGCAGATATCCATCAATACCAGATCGACCCCGGCATTGAGGCAGGCAACAAGGGCATTGGAGGCATCCTTTACCGTTCCGATCAGGCGATAGCGGTCGGATGCGGCTTCGATATAGTGGGCGAACAGCTCCTGCACCATCCGCTCGTCGTCGACGATCAATACGTTTGTCATAGCAAAATCCCCTTTCGCCGGTCTGCTGCCGCAGGCAGGCTGATGATCAGCTCAAAGCCCGGGCTTGACAGGACCTTCATTGCCCCGCCGGCGTTTTCGATCCGGCGGCGAAGAGAGGAAAGACCTCCCCCTTCGGTGATAACGCCCTTAGGAGGCGTTCCGTTGTTGGTAATGTGCAGCTGATATGTATCCGGCGTTTCGATAAAGGCCGTATACAGCTCCGTGGCACGGGCATGGCGCACCCCGTTGGTAACGCACTCTCTGACGGCCGCCGTCATCAGCTTTTGCGCCTGCGGATCGGGGGGAAGACTGCCCGAGCGGCAGATCTTGATTCCCACCGAGGCTGCGATGGAAAACAACTCCTCGAAGGAGTCGCTGCTCTCCTGCGTTTCGATGCCCTCCTGCAGCAGGCGGATGCTTTGCGTCCAGTCGGCGAGCAGCTCTTCCTTCTTTTCTTTCGGAAACCCGTTCAGGCAGTAGGTGCGCAGCGCCAGCAGGCTTTCGCCCAGCTCGTCGTGCACCCGCATCTTCATGGACAGGATCTCTTCTTCGCGGGCGATGGCGGCCGCGTTTTGGGTGATCTGCTGCAGGCGAAGAGAGATCTCCTCCAGCTTGCGGTTGTTTTCTTCCAGCTGCCGCGAATTGCGGCGCAGCTCTGTCACATCGGCAGCAAAGACCTGAATATATGCGGTTCCGTCCTCGTCTACGAGCCTTTTCTGCGTGATCCTCCAGGCGGTGCCGTCCGAAAGGATATAAAGCTCGCCTTCCTTTACAGCAGAGGATCCCTCGGGCAGCCGGTCCAGGGCCTGCTGCAGCTCGGAAAGAAGCTGCAGATCTTTTCCCATCAGTTCAAAGGCCAGGGCATACATTTTCCGGTTGCACAGCACGATCAGGCCGTTGCGGTCGAAATAGCAGACGCCGCTGGGAAGATTATCGAAGGCCTCTTTGATGGCAGCCGTCACCTGATAGCGTGTCGTTTTCATTGCGGCTCACCTCCCTGCAAGGGTACGGAAAGGGTAACGATCCATTCTCCCGGCTCCTCG
>JABUTE010000091.1 GCA_021443825.1 Bacillota bacterium | reverse complement strand
TTCACCCTGCTCCTTTCCATGGCGCTGGGCATGTCGGTGATCTGCTACTTCTTAAGAGACACTCTGCTGCAGCTGGTCAACACCCCGGCCGAAGCCTATGAATATACCATGCAATATACGGTGATCTGCATCGCCGGTCTGGTGTTCATCTACGGCTACAACATCGTATCTGCCATCATGAGAGGCATGGGCGATTCCAAGCGGCCGTTCATGTTCATTGCCATCGCAGCCGTGATGAACACGGTTCTGGATATCCTCTTCGTTGCCTTCCTCGATATGGGCGTCAGCGGCGCTGCTCTTGCCACTGTCATCGGACAGAGCTTCAGCTTCCTCTTTGCCCTGTACTATCTGTATCGGCACAAGGAGTCCTTCGGCTTCGATTTCCGTTTGGAAAGCTTCAAGCTGCATAAGCAGACCGTTTCCAAGATCTTCTCGTTGGGCATTCCCATGGCTTTGCAGTCTGCGGCTGTCAGCATCTCCATGACCGTGGTCGCCGCTTGGGTCAACTCCTTCGGCGTCGTTGCATCGGCCATCGCCGGCATCATCAGCAAGCTGAACATGATGGTCGGCATCCTGAGCAATGCCCTCACCACTGCAGCAGCCTCCATGGTCGGTCAGAATCTGGGCGCCAGAAAATACGACCGCATTCCCAAGATCCTGGGGGTCACCATCATCAGCTCCTCGGTAGTCGCTGTGGTATGCGGCGCTTTGCTGCTTTCCGTTCCCGATTTCATCTTCCAGCTGTTTACCCAAGACGAAAGCGTTCTCTCGCAGGCGCCCATCATCATTCTGCCCTGCCTGCTCAATTTCGGAGGAGCCGTCTCCAGAGCCTTTGGTTTCGGTATCATCAACGGCTCGGGCAATTCCAAGCTGAACCTGCTGGTCGCCCTTCTGGACGGTCTGCTGGTGCGCATCGGCGCAGCTTATCTGCTGGGCTTTACTGCAGGCATGGGTCCCCAGGGCTTCTGGCTGGGCGATGCCATTGCAGGCTACATGCCCTTCGTTATCGGCGGCTGGTTCTATCTTTCCGGCAAGTGGAAGAAAAACTGACGGCTTGCAATCGTCTTTTCCGATCCATAAAAATCGCGGCTCACTCCTTTGGGAATGAGCCGCTTTTTGTTTGCCCTTCGCCTGACGAAGACTTCTCAGCCTGTCTGCAGACCCCTTCTGCATCAATACCGCGTCCTCCTGCGTATGGGTATTGTAACCTATCTTTCCGCCCAAGCCGTTCGGTTTAACAGGAGGCTTGATGGCAGATATCTGCTTTGACAGGATTTTTTTCGCGTATTTCATGGTAATTCCTTTCCGAGATCTCGTCCCGTCAGGGGAGCTGCAAAAATTACGGATGGGGCATAAAAAAACCGCCCCGGATAAGGGCGGTCATTGTACATGGTATGGAGTTTTTGAAGGATCCGGCAAGTCGAAACAGACCATGCCTTTTACAGCTGAAACAGCTCCCGGTCGAATTTTGTCAGAAATTCCGCGCCGGTCTCGGTGAT
>JABUTE010000188.1 GCA_021443825.1 Bacillota bacterium | reverse complement strand
GAGCCGATGGAGCTCACGGCGAAGCGAGCCGGCTTTGCAAAGGCACCCGGCCCGGCTGGCAGCGAGAGCTGCTATATATGGGCGCGGTGCCGTTAGAGTCTGGCCATTGTGCCCACAGGCGCCTCCTGCGGGAAGCCCTTCTTCCTGCTGCTATCATTTTTGTGAAGCCGTTACCTGCCATTATGCTATAATAAAAAGGATCCTTCCCTTATCACTGACAAGCTTCTGTAAGGAGATCCTTCGATGAAGAAAATGACAAAAGACCAGCTCCGGGTGCTGATCGGAGCATGTATCTTTCAGGCCTCCATGGTCGGCATCATCTATAACTGCTTCGGCATCTTTTCTGCCGCCATCAAGGCCGATCTGGCCATGTCCATGACCAAGATCTCTGCCTATCAGACCATCCGCGCCTTGACCGCCACCCTGACGGGAGCCCTGGTCTCCCGCCTGTTCTTTAAAAGCAGCAAGCGCATCTTCGCGCGGCTGATGATCTTAAGCGTCGTGGTCGGCTACTCCGTTATGGCACTGGGCGCAAACGGCGTGCTCTGGTATGCGGGAGCCTCCATGGTAGGCCTTTTCGTCACCTTCGGAAGCGTCGCTCTTTCCGAAGTGCTCAGCAAGCACTTTACCAGCGACATCGGCTACATGACCGGCATCGCCTGCGCCTTTTCCGGCGTCAGCGTGCTCACCAGCCCCCTGGCCAGCAGCCTGATCGTGGCCTTCGGCTGGCGCATCGCCATGGCCATCTTTCTGGCAGCCACCCTGTGCTTCGGTTTTCTGGGCATTCAGCTGATGCTTCCAAAGAAATTCGACTACCTGTTCGAAGAGACCGGTGCAGCGGTGAAAAAAGACAGCGCGGCTTCTGCTGCGGCGCCAAGCCAGCCGGTGGTCATCGAAAACAAGCTGGCTAAGTTCATCCTCATCACACTGGTGCTCTGCAACGCCAGCGTGCTGATCCGCTTCATTCAAAACGTGACCGTCTTCGCCCAGTCGGCAGGCTATACCCTGGCCACCGGCGCCCTGCTCAACTCCCTGCTCAATGTGGGAAACATCGGCGGCAAGGTGCTCTTCGGCAAGATGTGCGACAAGCTGAACCCCTTTAAGGCAGAGCTGGCCTTTGCCTTCGGCGTCACCGTGGCGGTCTGCATCTTCCTGTTCTTTCCGGGAAACCTGTACCTGCTGTATTTCGCGTCGTTCATCTACGGCCTCTCCTATTCCATGAATTCGGTCGGCCTTCCCCGCATGACGGTCTACGCTTACGGAAAAGAAGGCCAGAAGAAGATGATCGGCCTGCACCTGAGCCTGTTCAACGCAGTGGCCGCCACCGTATCCATGCTCATCGGCATTCTTTACGACCGGTTCGGCAGCTTCGATCTGGTGCTGTATCTGTGCCTGACCGCCGGCATCGTCATGATGCTCGCCTCCTTCCTTGGAGACCGGCTGGTGGCAAGGGAGAAGAAAGGCTGCTGAAGCCCGCGCACCCGCGAAGAAGCCCTGCAATAACCGGATCTGC
>JABUTE010000314.1 GCA_021443825.1 Bacillota bacterium | reverse complement strand
ATCGGCAACGGGAAATACCGGATTTAAAGAGGTCATGGGGTCCTGGAAGATCATGGCGATATCTTTTCCCCGGATCTCTTCCAGCCGCTGGATCGGTGCCTCCAGGATGTTGTTGCCGCAGACCTGAATGGTGCCGTTCTTGATCACCCCGGGAGGATCCGGGATCAGACGCAAAAGCGCCAGGGCCGTGGTGGTCTTTCCGGCGCCTGTCTCTCCTACCAGACCGATGGTCTCTCCCTTGTCCAGATGAAAGCTGATGTCGTTGACGGCCTTGACCGTCTCTTCTTCCAGCTCGTAGTAGACCGTCAGATTTTCGACTTTAAGAACATTATCGGTATTGCTCATTTGTTAAAGCCCTCCTGCGATCAGTCTTTCAGCTTGGGGTCTAAGGCATCGCGAAGACCGTCGCCCAGCAGATTGAGGGAAAGCACGGTGATCATGATGGCAAGACCGGGATAAAGGGTCATATACGGATAGTCACGGATAAACTTTCTTCCGGCAGAAAGCATGGAGCCCCACTCGGGATTGGGAGCGGGAATGCCCAGGCCCAGAAAGCTGAGAGAGGATGCGGAAATGATCGCAGAGGCCACACGCAGCGTTGTCTGAACGATGATGGGTGAAAGGGAATTGGGAAGGATATGGTTCAGAATGATCTTGGGAGTGGAAAGTCCGATGGCTCTGGCCGATTCCACATATTCCTGATTGCGTACCGTCAGCACGGTGGCGCGGGTGATGCGCACGAACTGGGGAACGGAGGTAACGCCGATGGCGATCATCAGGTTGAGCATGCTCTGCCCCAGAGCCGAAACAACGACCAGCGCCATGAGCATATTGGGAACCGAAGAGAAGATATCAGTGATACGCATGATCACCTCTTCGACGATCCCACCCTTATAGCCTGCGACTGCCCCCAGGGTGACACCGATGGTAAGAGCGATGGCAACAGCCACCAGACCGACCGACATGGAGTAGCGGGCGCCGTACATGATGCGGAACAGAATATCGCGTCCGTATTCGTCGGTACCCAGAAGATGCTTGGCATTGGGCGCCTGCAGACGCTCTTTGGTGTTCATTCCGATAACGTCGGTGTCGTAGTCCAGAAGGAAATTGGAGCCGATGGCGACGAGCAGAAGGATGCAGACGATGGTAAGACCAAGCATGGCGCCCTTATCCTTCTTCATGCGATGCCATGCTTCGGCGAACTGAGAGCGCTGCTTGCGCTCGCCGGATGCGTTAGGCTGCTGTTTTTTTGACATCTTTTTTCGCGCCTCCCTTCTTTGCTCCGGTTGCATATTGCGCCTTGATCCTGGGGTCGACCATCGCATAGACGATGTCTACCAGAAGAAGAACGACGCTGAAGAACATGGTGGTCATGATGATACAGCCGGTTACCACGGGAACATCACGGCCGTTGAGTGAGTCTATGATCAGACGGCCGACACCGGGCCATGAAAATACAGATTCGGTAAGAGTGGCACCGCCTAAAATACCGCCCAACTGGGTGCCGATGATGGTGATGATG
>JABUTE010000274.1 GCA_021443825.1 Bacillota bacterium | reverse complement strand
TTGAGTGCGACGGTAGGCTCAGCGCCTGCGATCATTTCAACGCATGCCGTTCCCTGCGCAGCTGCCACATGGGCCAACTGTACCTTCGAAGATACATCGCCGATGGCATAGATGCCGGGAATGCTGGTTTCAAATCTCTCGTTGACCTTGATGCTTCTGCGGTTCATTTCAGGCTTCATATCGTCAGCAAAAGCGCCCTCACAATAGGGGGAACGTCCGATGGCGCAGAGCACATACTGACCGCTGACCGACTTTTCTTCTTCTTTCTGGGTGAAGGTGACGGTCATATTGCCCGGCTCTCCGGAAACGCTCTTGACCATAGCCGAGGTGTTGATGGAAACACCCATCTTCTTTAATACCTGTGCCAGATTCTGGCCCAGCTCCTTATCCATATTGGGAAGCAGACGGTCCAGACCCTCAACGATGGTAACCTGAGTGCCCATCTCCGCATAGAAGGTGGCCAGCTCCACACCGATGACGCCGCCGCCGATGATGACAAGGGATTCATACAGCGTATCGGTTCCCTGCAGCAGCTCATCGCTGGTCATAACGCCGGGAAGATCCAGCCCGGGAATAGGCGGTCTTGCGGGAACGGAACCGGTAGCGATAAGAATATGATCGGCGGTAGCGACCGAGACATTGCCCTCTGCGTCGGTAACGGAAACCGTACCGGGTGCAGTCACCTGGCCCTTTCCGCGAAGCAGCGTTACCTTTGCAGCCTTAAAGAGGCTTTCGATGCCGGAAGAAAGCTGTGCGCAGACCTTTGCCTTGTAGGCAAACATTTCGTTCAGATCGTAGGTAGGCTGTGCATGAATGCCCATAACAGCACCCTTGCTGCCGGCTTCATGATAAAGCTCCGATGCATGCAGCAGCGCTTTGGTGGGAACACAGCCGCGGTTTAAGCAGGTGCCGCCGGCTTCTCTGTTTTCTACAACAGCCGTATTAAGACCCAGCTTGGCAGCGCGAAGAGCTGCGGTGTAGCCGCCGGGACCGGCTCCGATAACGATCAACTGATAATCACTCATTGATATCCTCCTGAAATATAGGAACGGTGAAAAGGAATATTCTTTAATGAAGCTGCTGACGGATCAGCTCTGCCAGATCTTGCTGCTGTGCAGGCGAAAGCTTTGATGAAAGCAATGCTCCGATCATATCGGCGAGGTCCAGCCTGCAGCCGGAAAGGCATTCTTCGATCTGCCCGGGAAGGGTCCAGTCCATGGAATCGGAATACACCTGAACGTGACAGATCCTGCCGCTACGGATCTGAAGGCCCAAAGTGATCTCTCCCCACGAAAAACGGTCGGAAAAGACGATGTCCATGGGAAGCTCTCTTCCGTAGTTCCATTCCCAGGACGCATAGCGTCCGGCAAGGTCGCGGATCACACGCTGGTCCAGATCCTGCTCGCACAGGCCCATGGGTTCCCCTCCGTAAACAGCGGCAAAGCTTTGGATCAAAGCAGCCATCATGGCATCCACCGTCAGATCGGGCTTTACCTCACACAGATTCAGCACACGGGATCGCACTGA
>JABUTE010000203.1 GCA_021443825.1 Bacillota bacterium | reverse complement strand
AGGCCATCATCGACAGCGGCTTTGACATCGAGCACGAGGATCTGCAGAATGTTAAGATCTCGCCCTACAGCCGCAATCTTCTGGGCGACGGCACCCATCCGGAAAGCTGGATGCGCGATCAGAAGGGCCACGGCACCTTCGTCGGATCGCTGATCGCAGCCGAAACAGGCAACGGGGTAGGCATCGCTTCTCTTGCCGATCAGGCAGAGCTGATGATCCTGCGAGTCGTATCGACCCATTGCAACCGTTTTCCCTATGATGCAGCCTGCGACAGCGGCAGCGGCACGGTGGCCAAGGTAGCTTCGGCTATCTGCTATGCGGCCGATCATGGCGCCGATGTGATCAACATCAGCATGGGCGCTGCCGATGTAAGCTACTCTGCGACCCTGCAATCCGCCGTCGACTACGCGAAAGAACAGGGCATCATCGTGGTGGTCGCCGCCGGCAACGGCGGAGGCTCTGCACTGTATTATCCTGCGGCCTGCGACGGCGTCATCGGCGTCGGGGCCGTCGATTCCTACGGCATCCGCTGGAGCTTTTCCCAGCATAACAGCAGCGTCGATACGGTGGCGCCAGGGCATCAGGTCATGGGCATCGATATCTATCCCAACGGGGCGGCCTATACGGAAGGAACTATATCCTCCACCTATACCGAAGGATCCGGCACCTCCTATGCGGCGCCCATCGTCAGCGCCTTCGCTGCCCTTGCCAAGCAGGTCTGCCCTGATCTGGATCACGACGGCTTTCTCATGCTGCTGGCCGAAGGCGGCGAAGACAAAGGCATCGATGGCCGGGATGATTATTACGGCTACGGCCTGTTGAAGGGCGCTGCGCTCATCGAATTTCTGCTGGAAGAATCCCGCACGGCAGATCTTCAGCTGTATGGCGGCTCTTTGGAGGAGCCCTTCGTCTATGCCATCGGCAGCGGCAGCCGGATCCGGCTTCCCATTCCTGTTTGGGAAGATCATGTATTTACCGGCTGGTACCGCGACGAAGCGCTGACCGACGGTCCGGTGGAAACTTTTGATTCCCTGGAGTTCGGCGAGCTGGTGCAGAATGAAGACTTTTCCTATACGGCTATGGGCCCCGCCTTTTATGCCGGCTGGGAAGACTACGTTCCGGTCTATCCGGTCTGGTTCTTTCTTGAGGACGGCGCCGAGATATGGCAGCAGCTCGAAGTTGCCGAAGGCGATACCCTGGGCACCCTGCCTGTTCCGGACGGGGCAGACTCCTTTACCGGCTGGTATACCAGGCCCGGAAGACCTCTGACCCGCGTCACCGCAGCCACCGAGGTAAACGGCCCCTTAAAGCTTTATGCCTGCTGGTCGGGCGACGGACCCGGCGAAAAGCTGTTGTACCGGGGCGGCGCGGCAGCTTCTCTGCTTTCCCGCCTGGCAGACTTCTGGAAGGCTCTTTGGGACGCGATCTTCGGATAGAGCTTCAAATCCTTTATAAAAAAAGATCCCTGCGCTCTCTTTCAGGAAGAAGGCGCAGGTTTTTTTATGGGCGCCGATCCCATTCGGAAGAGAAAAAT
>JABUTE010000061.1 GCA_021443825.1 Bacillota bacterium | reverse complement strand
AGGGCATTCTTGGCAATGCCGTTCTGGCACAGCATGACCGCCTTTGCCGCGGAGGTGGTTCCTGAGGTAAACAGCAGCGTCGACACGCCGGTATTATCGATGGTCACCTGATCGACGGCCGTATCGCCTTCTTCCAGCAGCTTTCTGCCCTCTTCGATCATGTCGAAGATGCTGTAAAGACCGTCGGCCTGATAAAGGGCGATGATCTTTTTCAATTTGGTCTTACCCTCAGCCAGAGCCTGCCGGGCAAAGGGCTGCAGCTTTTCGTCGTAGAAGAGATATTCCATCTCGCCGATCTGCAGGGAGTTTTCGAATTCTCCGTATTCCAGCTCCTTGTCGAGGGGCACGGCAATGCTGGCCGAATAGTTGATGGCGGCATTGCTCAAAAACCAGGCATAGCTGTTCTTGCCGATCATGGAGATGCGGCAGCCACCCATCCCGCTTGCCAGAATGCAGGCGGCGACGCTTCTTACTTCACCCAGAAACTCCTGATACGTAATGTCGCGGTAGGTCTCGGGAGCCAGCTTCAGGGTAAAAGCGATATTGTTTGCGTGCTCTTTTACCACATTCTCGAGCAGCTCTCTCAGATTAGTCGTTTTGGTCATGTGGGGGTTCTCCTTCGTCGTTTTGAATGAAAGGTAACGGGTCTTTCCCGAATGAAACACTGATTCCTCAATATCTTACCACAAAACGATGCATAAACAAATATGGTAAACGCTTATATTATACATTATTTTGCATTTATTTTTGCATTTATTCGACGATCGCAAGAATGACCTGCATCAAAGAGAAGAAAAGTCCGACTACGGTCAGCCAGGTTACCATGGTATTGGTGTTGGTGGAATACATCAGGTCCAGCTCCGATTCCAGCAGCTCCAGGATCTCCTGCAGGTTCTGCACCCGCTGGGACACATTGAGATTGGCAGCTACCAGGCTGTCCAGCTCTCCCAGCTCGGAAATGCCGATCATTTCCAGCTTGTTGAGAGTGCGCACCATATCGGCGCGGTAGAGCTTGTTGGCATTGATGATGCTGTGGGTCAGACGTCCCTTCCGATCGGCGATGTCCGGTCTTCGGTTCATCAGCATGTCGGTGACCGATTTGATCATGAGCCCGGTCTCCATGGAATGGAAGATGCCGTGGTTGATGCCGCCGGTGGAGGAATTCATGGAAAAATAATCGTTCAAGCCGCCGTAGTAATGGAAGGCGAAGTCCTTTTGCCATTGAATATACGAATCCAGGGTCCGGGAGCGGTTCAGATTGATGGAGAGGATGTTGTTGCTGAAGGCGATGACCTTTACGAAATCGCGGCTGGACCAGGACTGGGAAAGCCTGCGCTCCGCCAGCGCCAGGGGCACATGCTTAAAGCCCTCATCGCCGGTCAGAATGCCGTAGAGCAGCTTTTTTTCCATGTCGGAAAAGTGATCGGGCTTCTGGTGGTCGCCCATTTTGCAGATCTCCGCCAGAAAACCTGTGGAAGAAGGCAGAGGATCGCTGATCTGATGGGCATGAAGGGTATCAAGACACCATTGTGGGAGGGATATCCGCTTTCCGTCGATCTCGAAAAAGTCGGCGGGGCTGTTTTGGATATGATGCAAAAAGATCA
>JABUTE010000033.1 GCA_021443825.1 Bacillota bacterium | reverse complement strand
CACCGCCAGGTTGGAATGAACGATCTGCGCTGCCAGCGCTTCCATCTGAGCCGCTTCTTCCAGGAAGCTGACCGCATCCACCAGGCAGATGACGCCGCAGATCTCGTAGGGCTGCTTTGTCATGAGAACGGCAGCCGCGTCCAGGATCTCCAGCAGGTTGGAAGGATCGCCCAGGCCTGAGCTTTCCACATAAAGCTCATCCAGCCCCTGCTTGCTCATATCGGCCAGCGCCTGCACGAAATTCAGCTTCTGGCAGGTGCAGAAGATAGACCCGTTGGAAAGCTTCGTCATCTGGATATCCTGGTCGCTGAGGATCTCGCCGTCGATGGAGACCTTTCCGAATTCGTTCTGAATGACGCCGACCTTAACACCGGCTTTTCTTTTCAGCAGTTTTTTAAGCATGGTGGTCTTTCCGCTGCCCAGAAAACCGGTCAGTACATATAGTTTGATCTGCTGCATGATTGCTCCTTTTCCGGGATCTGTTCTGTGGAACGATCCATCGATAAACTTCAATACGATTATATCGATAAAATTCGATATGTCAACCGGATCCGGCAAAATATATTGACAGATTTCAATATTTCTATTTTTCTGACATAGAGGATGATCCTCTTTCCGAAAATCACAGCATAAAAAATCCTCTGCCGCCGCAGAGGAAAAGGTCTTATTTGCTGTTTTTCGGGGCATTCTGATTGCTTTTGGAATAATAGCGCCGGTGGTTTTCGCCGTTGATCCGCTTTTTCGTTTTCGGCTTCATCACCGACCATCCGAAACGGCCCAGCGAATGGGGCTTCAGCTCGTAATAGCCGCCGTGGCTGTAGCTGATGAGCCCTGCTTTTTCCAGACCGATGCGCCCCTGCCCATCCAGCAGATCCCCGTTCACATGAACGGCGACGATATCGGCCAAAAACATATGGTGGCTTCCCAGTTCTTCTACCTGAAACACCTTGCATTCCAGATTGACTGGGGCTTCGGCGATCATGGGACAGGCCACAAGATCGGCGGGAAGCTTTGTCAGCTTTGCTTCTTTAAACTTATCGATCTTTGCACCGGTGGTGCAGCCGCAAAGATCCGTTGCCCAGGCCAGCTCTTTGTTGGTCAGATTGATAACAAATTCGCCGGAGCTTCGGATCATGTCGTAGGAGTGGCGGCTGGGATTGACGCTGATATAGGTGCGGGGCGGCTTCGTGCAGACGATGCCGGTCCATTCGATGGTGATGATGTTGGATTCCTCCATGGTGCCGCAGCTTGCCATGATCACGGGGCAAGGGCAAAGGAGGGTGGTCGGATCGATCGATTTTTTTTCCATTAGCGGTTACCAAGCTTTTCGAGAGTCGTAAGATATTCTTCGCAGGGAGGAACGGTAAATTCCATATACTGACCGCTGACCGGATGAACAAAGCCAAGAGTCTGGGCATGAAGCATCTGGCCGTTCAGCTGATAGGGCTGCTTTGCCGGTCCGTAGACGGTATCGCCCAAAAGGGGATGGTTTAAATAGGCCATATGGACCCGGATCTGATGGGTCCTTCCCGTTTCGAGGCGGGCTTCGATCTCCGTATAGCCGCGAAAGCGCTGCAGCACCCGGTAATTGGTCACCGCCCTTTT
>JABUTE010000030.1 GCA_021443825.1 Bacillota bacterium | reverse complement strand
TCGCTATATTCATTCTCTGTCAGCGTTCTGCCTGCCGCACGGACCGATTCCAATCCGCCTGGGCCGTAAGAGAAACCGTATTCCATGCTTGCCGCTTCCGATCCACGGCAAAGGCCTGTCATCCGGTCGCCGTCATAGACAGTCTCAACCGACACGCCCTGCTGTGCGGTTTTGATGACCCGGCCCATGGCATCATAGGTATATTCGGTGCGGCTTCCCATAGGATCGATGACTGCATTTACCCGCAGCGCATCCTCATCATTCACATAAGAGATGGTGCTGCGGTCTGCTGTGGTGATGCTTTCCCGCATGTTTCCGCTGTCCGAATAGGTATACTCTTCGGTAAGCGCAAGCGAGCGGCTGCTCGGCCGCACGGTCTTCTCCAGCCGGTTTCCGTTGGAATCGTTGGTATAGGTGGTCTCGATTCCGGTCGGCGTGGTTATCTTCGTCAGCCTGTTATAGCTGTAGGTGAAATGAAATGCGCCGCTTCCGGGTGGATCGATGCAGGTCAGATTGCCGGAGGAATAGGAGTAGGTCGTCGTTTTTCCGGTGGGGCTTTTTACGGAAGTAATATCGCCCTCATCGTTATAGGTATAGCGGTAATTGCATTCCCTCTCTTCCATCTGGATGCCATCGCAAAGCAGAGTGCTTCCCGCCGCCGAATTGACAAGAGTAATGACTACCTTGTTAAACTTTCGCGTGCCGCCGGTCGGAACGATACTGCCGCTGATATATTGCCAGCCTCCATCGGAAGGATCCACATTCACATAGACAATCCCTCTGGAGGTGCTATTGTAGTACAGCTGCACCTTAAGACCTGCTCTTCGCGAATCCTTTATTACAGGCCCTTGGTACAGAAACCATCCTCCGAAGGTGATCGTATCGTCTGCATCGCCTGAAATGGCCAGCGTCTGCACCAGGCCGCGGGTCGCACCGCTTGTACCGGTCAGCTTAAAAGCCTTCAAGGCGCAGCGGCCGCGGTTTCCTGCGCTCGTCACCACCTTGTCGCTGCTGCTGAGGCTCTTTCGCACCCATTCCGCGCCGGGTGTTTCTTCAAAATCGCCGTTGTTTACCAGGTTTTCTGCATTCTGCAGATCGAGCTGTTCGTCTTCCGTTTGCAGAAGGATCGGGGAAAGCCCGGTTAAGCTCTCCTGCAAGCGGGTCGCTGCCGACAGCCGGTTGGCCGGCGCCTCTGAGTCCGCATCCTTTTCGTAAGCAGCAGATGCCCATTGCCCGGCGCTGTTTGCTGCTGCGACCGTATTTCCGTAAGGATTGAAACGATACGTCGTTTGGCGGGGAATACCGCTTTCGGTGTCGGCATGATCCGTCAGGATGCACCAGCTTGGTCCGTAGGCAAAATCCAGCCCGGACACCTCGGCTCCGCCGCTGCAATAGGTCAATGCACTTACCTTTTGCTGACCGGATGAGGCTCCATCGGGATAGCCGATGAAAAGATGCTCCTGCGCGCCTTGCGAATCTTCGACCCCACAAATGCCGGTGATCTGATTGCCATTCCACGTATACCGGATGCTGCTCCCGTCGGCATAGGTCACCTGGGTCAGCCGTCCGGAATCATAGGCATAGCTGACCGTCTCAACGGAATCCCCTTC
>JABUTE010000277.1 GCA_021443825.1 Bacillota bacterium | reverse complement strand
ATGCGAATAAGCGCAAGCTTTTTAGGTTCTAAGTTATCCATGGATCTACCTCTGTTTCGATGCTCTTACGAGCTCTTCCCAAACCTTAACCATCGCGTAGGTATCGAGCTTACAGTAATTAAGAAGGTTACGCCTTGCTCTGTAAGCAAACAATGATAGCGCCCTTCTATTCTGCCTTTGTGTCCTTTAATTAGTATATCAAAACTGTTCTTTCTGTGCTACAAAGGCCGCATGTATACATATAACATCAAGCCCTGCGGTTTAAGCCATCCGGCGCCTCGCAGCATACAGTATATGCGGAAGAATGTGCCGTTTATGGGGCTGAGATGAAGGCAAGCAACAACTTTGATTTACCATAAAAATGCCGGCATGAAGCCGGCATAAAGAAGTGTCATGAAGAACACAGGGTTGGGGTGACAGGTTGGGAACTTTAAAACTCGTGATGGCATGCGCAGAAGTGACCGGGAGCGATCTCTTTCAGTTCAGGCTCTTCAAGGGAGCACTGCTCGGTCGCATAGGGGCAGCGGGTATGGAACCGGCAGCCGGAAGGGACATTGGCGGCGCTGGGAACCTCACCCTGCAGCACGATGCGGTCTCTTTGCTTCATCCCTGAAATGATGGGAATTGCAGAAAGCAATGCTTTCGTATAGGGATGCTGGGCATGGTCGAACAGCTCTTCTGTGGTCGCATATTCCATGATCTTTCCAAGATACATAACAGCGACGCGATCGGAAATATGTTCGACGACGTTAAGCGCATGGGAAATGAACAGATACGTCATGTCGCCGTGCTTTTCCTTCAGGTCCATCAGTAGATTGATGATCTGCGACTGGATCGAAACGTCCAGTGCGGATACAGCCTCATCACAGACAAGAAATTCCGGCTGCAAAGAGATCGCCTTTGCGATAGCGATACGCTGACGCTGTCCGCCGGAGAATTCGTGAGGATAACGCTCGGCGTAGACCGCATTCAGTCCGACCTCGTTCATCAGATGGCGGACCTCAGCAAAGGCTTCCTCCTGGCTCATGCCCATCTGGACCATGAGAACCTCACTGATCAGGTGTTTTACAGTCTTTCTGGGGTTCAGAGAGGAATAAGGATCCTGGAATACGATCTGGAACTTCTTGCGCATCTTGCGCAGCTCTTCTCCCTCCAGCTTTAACAGATCGGTGTCGTTGTTGTACAGGATCCTTCCGGAGGTCGGCTCATTCAGCCGTACGATTGCTCTTCCGATTGTTGTCTTGCCGCAGCCCGATTCCCCGACAAGACCCAGGGTTTCGCCGGGATTGATCTGAAGGCTGACACCATCGACCGCTCTGACGTGGCCTATGGTTCGCTGCATCAGGCCTTTTTTGATTGGGAAGAAAACCTTCAGGTCCTCGATTTTCAGGATGGGTGTCTGGTTATTGTTCATGTTCTTCCCTCCTTAAATGGCAGCTGACCCTGCGGTTGCCTACTACGGTCTCCTCGGGAGGCGTATCAAAGCATTTATCAAGGGCATACGGGCAGCGGGGTGCAAACCGGCAGCCCTTCGGGAAGTTCAGCGGATTGGGAACGGTTCCTGAAATGGATTCCAAACGTCCGCCGCGGGTGACCTTGATGCCCGGGATGGACATGA
>JABUTE010000082.1 GCA_021443825.1 Bacillota bacterium | reverse complement strand
TCTGGTGCATGCAGGCAGCCAGCTTAACGGCTTCAGAATACTTGAGATTTCCGCCCGGGGCATAGGTGTCAGCGGAACGGCCGTTTACCAGACCCAGTGCTACGGCAGTATTGACATCTGCTGCATACCAGGCATCGGCCGGAACATCGGTAAAGGCAGAAGCCGGCATGATGAGAAGTCCGCTCGCAAGCCCTTCTGCCATGACGGTCATCGGCAGGCTGCAGAGCATCAGCACAGCCAGCAGAACACTGAAAATACGCTTTTTCATGAAATAACCTCCTGTTGGGATCACAGATCAGAAGAACGAAATAAACGAATGGCCTTTCTTCGCGATCTGCAGGAATTTTGCTCCGAACAGCGCAAGGTCCGAAGCAGATAATAACATATATGATGATACCATATCGCCGCAGGTTTCGCAAAGGAAGAACGGATCACTGACGCATTGCGAAGAGCCGTGATCGCAATCGCCGCTATAAACTGTGCGATCTGCCGTCGGACTTGCCGCAGCTCCGGCTGCACTTCGTTTGTCAATCGCAGGGTCAGGTCTCGAGCTCGGCTTTGCTGCGGCACTCCGGGCGGCGGCCGAATACTGCAATACCGCTCCTATTCTGCGCACGAAAAAGCCCGAAGCGCTTTCATGCACTTCGGGCTTTTGCCTGTTCGGATATTTAGCTGTTCTCTTTTTCCACCTTATGGCAGGCGACCAGACGGTCTCCGTATTGCTTCATTTCAGGGATCTGCCTGCTGCAGATATCCTCCGCATAGGGGCAGCGGGTGCTGAACGGACAGCCGGCCGGCGGGTTGATGGGGCTGGGCAGCTCGCCCTGCAGAATGATCCGTTCCTTTTCTTTTCCCTTGATGGGATCGGGAATGGGAACTGCCGACAGCAGGGCCTGGCTGTAGGGATGCATCGGATGGGTGTAGAGGGCATGGCTCTCGCCGATCTCTACCAGATGGCCCAGATACATAACGCCGATACGGTCGGAGATATGCTTGACCATGCTCAGATCGTGGGCGATGAACAGATAGGAGATGCCCAGCTCCTGCTGAATGCGGTCCAGCAGGTTGATGATCTGCGCCTGAATGGAAACATCCAGCGCCGAGATAGGCTCGTCGCAGATGATGAACTTGGGGTTGAGGGCCAGGGTCCTTGCGATGGAGATCCTCTGCCGCTGCCCGCCCGAGAATTCGTGGGGATACCGGCGGATGTGGTCGGGCTTAAGACCGACGATCTGCAGCAGCTCGCTGGCTTTCTGATCCATCTCCTCTTCGGTGGCATAGATGCTGTGGATCTTCATAGGCTCCTTGATGATCTCGCCTACCGTCATGCGGGGGTTGAGAGATGCATAGGGATCCTGGAAGATATATTGAATATCCTTGCGGAAGGTCTTGAGAGCCTCCCCCTTGATCTTGGTGATGTCGGTGCCGTTGATCTGGATGGTTCCGGCGGTGGGCTCGTAGATCTTGACGATGGTTCTGCCCAGGGTGGACTTTCCGCAGCCCGACTCGCCGACCAGACCGAAGGTCTCGCCCTTGTAGATCTCAAAGCTGACATCGTCTACCGCCTTTACGATCTTCTTCTTGGCAAAGAGGCCCTTGGTGACATCGAAATGGGTCTTTAAGTGTTCGACTTTTAATACTACTTCT
>JABUTE010000051.1 GCA_021443825.1 Bacillota bacterium | reverse complement strand
CCGTTTTTCCGGAAGGATCGCCGATCATAAAGACTCCGCATGGCTGTTACGATATTACTGGTACCGTCTTTCAGACTGGGTCGTTCCTTTGGGCGTTGTTTTTTTGGCGACACAACTTGGTTTGTCGACGTTTCGGACGCTTGGCTCGTCTGCCTTTGACTCGCTCCGCGAAGGGCGTGGTAAAGCGTGTCTTACGTCCTTTTTGACGACGATCATGTCGACGATGTTATAGATGGCCTGCAGGGCGTTGGAAACGAAGAGGGGGGCAGCGAAGGTGAGCAGCAGCTTTGCAACATTGCCGTTGGTCAGATCGCGCACCATGGTTTTGTTCTGTGGTTGTTTTGTTTCTTGCATTTTTTTCTGGAACTCCAATTGATTGATGATTATTTATGATGCTGCAGATAGCGGATCAGATCGCGCAGCTGACCCATGACCAGGTTATAGCCCCGCATCAGCTCGGTCTGTGCCATATAGTAACGGCTGGAGCCGGGGCAGGTCAAAGCCAGACGTTCGCCGGCAGCAAGGGCGGGAATGGGATAGATGGCGCCGCACCGGTCGAAGTCGTAGATATTGGCTTCGTGGAAGGTGAGCCGGGTGATGCTCTGAGATGCCCGCATCTGGATGCGCACCAGCCGGTCGATCTCGCCCGGGCAATCTTTGCAGGCAGCGGCCTTTTCATCCAGGGCTTGTGCCAGGGGCAGCAGGGCTTGCAGGCGCTGCTGCAGGGGGGTGAAGTCGAACCGGTCTGCGCAGAGCTGCTGCAGATGGGAGACGGTCTGCTCCATGTCGAGAACGCTGTCCTTCAGGCAGAGGGGAAGGGCGTTATCTGCGGTAAGGCGCAGCAGGGTGTAGAGATAGACCTTGCAGTCGCGCTCCAAAAGCGCAGGATCCAGCTTATCCAGGGTGTCGTGCTCGGTGTGCCACCACCAGCCCAAGCCGCCTGCGCGGCTGGTGGAGCCGGATTTGAAGGTGATGGCATCCTTTGTCGCATTCACATCCTGCTCGGAGAAGGTGCCGAAGACGGAAGGAATACCGATGCCCAGGAACGACTGATCGGAGTTTCTTGCGATCTTCTTTCCGACGAATTTGACGCCGCAGACGGTCTCTACCGCTTCTGCTGCCAGCTTATGGGTGGAGGGGATCACGGGAGCCTCTTCGACAACGACGGCGTTCATGCCGCCCACCGAGTCGATGTTGACATGGGCGACGCAGTTTTCTTCCAGCTCTTCAAAATGATGATCCGCATACCAGGCGGAGCCAGCGTATTTGCCCTGGGAATGGCCCGACCAGAAGCAGACGCGAAGACCTCGCTTCAGCTGATCCTTTACCTCTGCCAGCAGCTTTGCGCATTCCACCTGAGTGGCGTTGGCAGAGCCGTTATCCATGGCGCCCAGATCCCAGGAATCGATATGTCCGGAGAAGAGCACGAATTTATCGGTGCCTTCGGCCTTAAGATCGGCCTGCAGAATGGGGCAGTTTTCGCGCCATTCGTTGACGACGGTGGATTCCATGCGAACGGTGACAGGACCCTTTGCCATGGCTTCCTTTAACTGATCGCCGCATTCTCTTGTCACATTGATAACGGGAATATGGGTCAGGCAGTCGGCCTTGCTTTCTTCGGGAGCGCCCCAGATATCCGATGCGGGGCAGTTATGGATGTTGGTGTCGTGTACGAAGACGGCAACGACCGCT
>JABUTE010000150.1 GCA_021443825.1 Bacillota bacterium | reverse complement strand
TCGTGAGCCTGCAGAGCGATGGTTCTTGCGGAGCCTTCGGGAATGATCTTCCAGATGACGTTCTCGATGTTGGCCTTGCCTGCCCAGTACTCGTCGAATGCCTTGAAGGTGAGAGACTCGGAAATGGTCCAGTTGGTCATGATGTACGGACCGGTGCCGATGGGCTCTTCGTTGAAGTCATGGCCGCTCTCGATCAGAGCTGCGGGAACAACTGCGTTGCCGTGACCGGAAAGGTCGTTGAGCAGAGTAGCGGTGGGTCCGGGGGATACCATGGTTACAGTGTATTCGTCAACTTCCTTAACGTCGTCGAAATCTCTGGTGTTAACTTCAACTTCGGGAGAGATCTTTGCTTCCTGCAGAGAAGCAACGACGTCCTTAGCCTTCATTTCTTCACCGTTGTGGAACTTTACGCCCTTTCTGAGGTGGAAGGTCCACAGGTAGGTGCCGTCTGCCTGCTCTTCGTATTCGAAGGATTCAGCAAGCCAGGGCTGGGGGTTGTTGGATTCGTCCAGCTTCATCAGAGATTCGTAGGTGAGTCTGTTGATGTAGTTGGCTGCAACTGCGGAGTGACCTCTTGCAGTTACAGAGGGGGTCTCGTCAGCGGTGCAGACGACAACGGTGTTTTCGTCTACAGCGTAGTGGCGAGGAGCTGCGGGATCTGCTGCGGGAGCAGTTGTTGTGGTCTCAGCGGGAGTGGTAGTGGTGGTTTCAGCGGGAGTCTCGGTCTTGGAACCGCAGGCTGCCATGGAAACGATCATTGCCAGTACCAGCATGAGAGCAAACAGTTTTGTAGTCTTCTTCATGATGACAACTCCTTTCGGAAATAAAAAATACTGCGCAGACATAGGAACTATCTCTGCATTGTTTGAGTGTAGCAGAAGAAAGGATATTTGTCTACCCGAATAGCAAAATATCCCCCGAAGTTGGGTATTGCAAATTCATATGCTATATTTTTTTTAAAATTTTGCCTAAAACAGTTTGAAAGTATGGGCCGATCGTCCACGGGGTATTGGGGGAACAGGCAGATCTTTCAGGCAGATGGGGATCGCCGTGGCCGGGGAAACGGCCTGCCGATCCGCACCCTTCTTTTCCCTCTGTTACTAACGGAGGAGGTCCGGCCTTCCCTCAACCTGCATAAAAAAAGCGGCCTCCTTAAAGGAGGCCGCTTAAAGGCTTGTTTAAACGTTATTCGTTTGAAACGGGCTTTTTAATTATTCCCAGCTCCACTTTTCAACGTCAAATGCCTTGGAACCGGTGATGCTTACGCCGGTCAGGTACTTGTTGTGAGCGGAAATGGTAGAGGGCTGGTAGATGGGGATCTGCGGGCAGAGATCGTTCAGATACTGGCAGATCTCGTTCAGCATAACTTCACGAGCATCAGCATCGATGGTCTTGCAAGCGGTGTAGATCATTTCATCCAGCTTGGGATCGTTGGTTCTGGTCTTGTTGGAGCCGCCGATCTGTTCGGAGGTGTACAGACCTCTGAGCCAGCCGGTCATATCGGAACCGGTGTAGCCGCCGATGAATGCATCGTGGTTGCCCTGTGCAGTCTGAGACAGATAAGTTGCGAGGTCCATGGATACCAGTTCAGCGGTCATGCCGAATACGTCGTTCAGGTTATCCTGGATTACCTGAGCAGCTCTTCTCTTGGTATCGTCGGAGCAGATGATCTCGAAGGTTACGGTAGAAAGATCTAC
>JABUTE010000052.1 GCA_021443825.1 Bacillota bacterium | reverse complement strand
GGTTGCCGAGGCCGACGCCTATTACAGCGAAAAGATCACCGAAGCCGATGCCTATTATAACAGCAAGGTGGTGGAGCCCCAAGCCTATCTCAGCAATATGTCTGAGGCAGCCTACCTGATGCTGGAGGGCGCCGCCGATGCCGAGACGGCTGCAAACCTGATCAAGAAGGTCTGGATCAATGCGATCTATCAGGAAAGCGACGACGAGACCGACCCCTATACCAGGCCGGACGGCACCTTTGTGGACGATTTTAACGAAGCCCTAGACAACCTGTTTGCCGATGAGGCATTTTTGACCTCTCTTTACAGCATCAGCGACAACCAGATGGCCGTGCTTTCAATGATGCAGCAGCTGAACGATCCGCCGGAGGAATACCGCGAAGCCTTTACCGTTTTGACGGATTATTACATGAGCTATAAGACCATGACCGATATGGCCATCGACCCCACAGGAAGCTACAGCACCTATTCCGAGGAATTCAGTGAGGTGGATAACAATACTGTCGACCTGTTCAATAAGATGATGATCTTTATCGAGTAAGGGACAGGCGAAAAGCGGCAACTTTGGCTGGGGCAACGTGGCTCTTCGGCAACGCACCCCGGATGGCAACGACTCCTTCAGGCGTCAGCGGCCGCAGCACCCAAAAAGCAAAACCCTGCAGATCGAAAGAGCTGCAGGGTTTTATATTGCAGGCTGGGAGGTGGGGGCGACTTCCTGCGCAGTGTGCAGCAGATCGGGAAGGGGTGAGAGAGGACAAAAATTTGCACTGAAAAAAGGGTAGAATGGAATCACGCAGAAGATGCATTTCGATAGGGAATCCCATCAGCCTTCTGCATTTATAATAAAATATGTGAGCAGATCGATCCTTCGAGACGGTGCATCAAGCTTGGTAGCTCCTCAGGACAAGGCGTCGGATCGACAGCAGGTGTAAGAAATCGAAAACGATCGAAGGAAGCGGAACTTCGCCTGCTGGCAGAAACCATGGATTCATTGTGAGGTGACTAATTTAAAATGACTATCATATTCTCTTTCATTCTTACCGCTGCTATATATGCAATGGCCCCTTATTTTTTAGGCAAAAACCCTAAAGTTTCAAATCGTTATTATGTGCTTTGCTGTTTCTTGTGTAATTTTTTAGTAGCATTCATCTTTAAGGCTATCTTAATTAAGCTTTATGGTTACGCATCCTTTAGCTTAGGTCCATATGTGCTTTGGACTTCGGTATTTACAAGTATTTGGAAAGATAGAAGAAGCGTATTGTATAACTCTTCATCGATTACTACGCAAAGGAAAACGTATTCGGAGCCTGATTGTAACTGTATCCATTGCGGCGCACCATTACCATATGGCTCATCGTTCTGTGAGTACTGTGGTTCAAAGAATGACAAGATGCCGCAGAGAAGCGAGGTTGTTGAAATGCAGCCTCAAAAGAAAAAAGTATCTTTAGATAAGAAAAAGCTAAAAGAACTAAGTCAGTACGGCGTGTATGTATTAGTTATTATATTGTTACTACTTGTAGTGCGTGGTGCAGCAAGAAATATAAGTTCACAGATTAAAAACGACCCAACATCTTGCGTAACAAATGATTTTAATCAAAAAATGGTAGTTGTTGTTGCAGATAAGTAGAAGAAATCATATCGACAACCGAGATTGTAATGGTATAGTAAATTTGTAACAGGCCTGCCTAATAGGTATAATTCTATTAGGAG
>JABUTE010000226.1 GCA_021443825.1 Bacillota bacterium | reverse complement strand
TTGGTATGGAATTTAGAAGGTCAGGTGCATCGACTGCATGGCCTGCAGCGTCTGCTCCAGCAGCTCGTCCAGCGTCCAGCCCAGGCGGTCAGCGCCCTCCTGGATCACCTCGCGGCTGCATCCGGCGGCGAACTTCTTATCCTTAAACTTCTTCTTCAGGCTCTTCAGCTCCATGTCGTCGGGGCTTTTGGAGGGACGCATCATGGCGGCGGCGCCGATCAGGCCGGTCAGCTCGTCGACGGCAAAGAGGATCTTTTCCATGATGTGCTCCGGCTCGTATCTGCTGCCCGTCATGCCCCAGCCGTGGCTGCAGACAGCCCGGATCAGCTTCTGATCCATATCGAGGGCATTCATCATCTCTTCGCACTTGACGCAGTGCTCTTCGGGATATTCTTCAAAATCCAGGTCGTGGAGCATGCCCACCGTTGCCCAAAACTCTTTATTTTCGGGGTCGTGCTTTTCGGCAAACCAGCCGACGACGCCGGAAACGATCTGGGCATGCTGCAGGTGGAAGGCTTCCTTGTTATGTTCTTCGACCAGCTTGCGGGCCTCTTCGAGGGTAGGAATGTAGCTCATAGGATATCGCTCCTTTCATATTTGTAGCTTTTCTGCTATTCTATAACGAGTAACAGCGATTTTCAATCGGGTTTCCACCGATGCAGACGTAAGGAGGAGCTTCTCTATGAATAAGCAAATGCGCGAAGACGCCGATTTCATCATCAAAGAATCCATCGCAAGGGTGCTTCCCGATGAGGCGGTGGTGCGCGTTTTGAAGGATGCCGATTTTGAAGACGACCGGGTGCATCTGGTGGCGGTGGGTAAGGCTGCCTGGCAGATGGCAAAGGCAGCGTCTGCTTTTCTCGGTGACCGGGTGCAGGACGGTATGGTCATCACCAAATACGACCATGTGAAGGGCGAGCTTCCCCGCATCACCTGCTTTGAGGCCGGCCACCCCGTGCCCGATGAAAACAGCTATGCCGCAAGCCGCAGGGTGGTGGAATTCGTAACGCCGATGGACGAAAAGGATACGGTGATCTTTCTCCTTTCCGGAGGAGGCTCCGCTCTGTTTGAGGTGCCTCTTGTCTCTGCAGAAGAAATGGCGGATATCACCGGCCAGCTGCTGGCCTGCGGCGCCGATATCACCGAGATCAATACCATCCGCAAGCGTCTGTCTGCCGTAAAGGGAGGCCGCTTTGCCCAGCTGTGCGCGCCAGCTACGGTCTTTTCCATTATTTTGAGCGATGTGGTCGGCCCGGCCGACATGATCGCCTCCGGCCCCTGCTATCCCGATTCGTCGACGGCAGAGGATGCCCTGCACATTGCCCATAAGTACGGTCTGAAGCTGAGCGATCAGGCAAGGGCTCTGCTGGCAGAGGATACTCCCAAGGTGCTGACCAATACCATCAACGAGGTGACGGGCAGCGTTTCCCAGTTTTGCGCGGCGGCAAGCACGGCGGCCCAAAGCCTTGGCTATACCCCTGTTCTGCTGACCGACTGCCTGGGCTGCGAGGCCCGCGAGGCAGGCGCGTTTCTGGGCTCTATCGCAAAGACCTACCAGACCACCCAAAGAAGCATGGCCTTTATCGCCGGCGGCGAAACGGTGGTGCACCTGACCGGCAAGGGCAAGGGAGGCCGTAACCAGGAGATCGCCCTGTCTGCCGCAAGGGCTTTGAAGGATCTGGCTGATACGGCCGTGTTCAGCGTGGGCTCTGACGGAACGGACGGCCCCACCGATGCGGCGGGCGGCTATGCCGACGGCGAAACTGCCGGC
>JABUTE010000026.1 GCA_021443825.1 Bacillota bacterium | reverse complement strand
TCGCTGCCGGTGATGATGACACCGATCCTGCGGGGGCGGTAGGGGAGCAGCTCAAAAAGGGGAGTGCGGGCGCAAAGCTCCTCTGCCCGAAGGATCTGCTCTTCTTTCGTTACCAGGGGAACGATCCGCATGGAGGCCAGCCGTGCGCCGGCTTGCACCGGATAATGATCGGGCAGAGACGAGACGGTGATATCGCCGATGGAATTGATTTTCTGCTGCACTGCAGGGTGGCAGCGGAACATGCCCCGCTCATCGGCGATCAGAAGCACCTTGCCTTCCGAAGGCTCTGTATAATGGGCGCCTTTTACAGGCGCCATGGCAGCCATGCGCCTTGCCGCATCGTCTTCATGGATCTCGCCGGCATTGGCCTCCCAGACGAAGACGGTCTTCTTGCCGTAATCCAAGAGCTTTGGAACATCTTCTTCTCGGATGATATGGCCTCTCTTAAAGGCGGCGCCCTTAAAGCCGTCGTACATGGCAGTCACATCGTGGCAAAGCTCCATGCCGATGGCATCTTCTACCTTGATCTTTTTCATAGCAAATATCCTTTCAATTTCGTTCCTGCGGCGACAGGCCCGCTTCCTGCCGGTATAACGGCCAGCACATTGCAGCCGATGGAGCTGCTGAGCACCACATTTCCCTGTTCTTTGGAAAAGTCCATGGAAACGGTTCCGTTCTTTAGGCAGAGCTGCCCTCGCAGATAGCGGGTGGTGGGGCTGCTTTTATGAAAGTCCCGGTTCAGCGTGACGGTGATCTCTTCCGGAAGGGGATCTCTGCAGCCTGCCAGCCTTCGCAGGGCCGGAAGGGCGATGGCATAAAAGTTGATGAGAGAGGAGGCCGGGTTTCCGGAAAGGCCGCATATAAGCTTTCCGCTGCGGATGCCGTAGGCACATGCCATGCCCGGCTTGATGGCGGCTCCCCGAAACAGCAGCTGGGCGCCGATCTGCTCCATGGCATCGGGGGTCACATCGTAATCGCCTGCCGAAACGCCGCCGGTGATCACCGCCGCATCGCACCGGGCAAAGCATTGCTCCAGCGCATTTGCGATGGCAGCGACCGTATCGACAGCGATGCCGAAGCAGACCGGCTCGCAGCCTGCATTGCGCAGGGCTGCCTCCAGCATATAGCGGTTGGAGTTGCGGATCTTTCCGGGGGGAAGGGGCTCATCTGCCTCGACCAGCTCGCTGCCCGTGGAAAGGATGGCGACCCTTGGCTTTCGGTAAACAGGGGGCCTTGCCTTTCCCTGCGATGCCAGGGTGCCGGCCAGGCCCGGGTCGATGACCGTGCCGCAGCGGGCCAAAACGGCACCCTTTTGCACATCTTCTCCGGTGCGCACGATGTTGGAGCCGGAGCGGACCGGTGAAAACAGACAGACGGTCTCTTGGGTAAAGACGGTATCTTCGTATTTGATGACCGCATCGGCGCCCGGGGGAATGGGGCTTCCTGTGAGCACCTTTGCGGCGGTCCCGGAAACGACGGTCTTTGTGGGAACCGAGCCTGCGGGGATCTCTTCCAGAACGGTCAGGGTGACGGGCGTTTCTTCGGATGCGAAAGCCGTATCCTCTGCGCGAAACGCATAGCCGTCGTAGGGGGAACGGTCGAAGGGCGGTATATTTTCTGCCGCTGTCAGGTCTTCTGCCAGAATGCGGCCGGCGCACAGCGACAGGGGCAGCTGCTCTGCGTTCACCGGTGCTGCATATTGCAGCAGAAGGTCACGCGCGGTGATGGGATCAGGATTTATCAGCATTTTCATTCTCTTCCAATAAAATGTTCAAAAAT
>JABUTE010000110.1 GCA_021443825.1 Bacillota bacterium | reverse complement strand
CATCACGGCAATGCGGTCATCAACGATCCCGACGGGATCCGTTTCGCCTTGGATTCGGCATCAAAGATCGTAGGCAAAGAGCACGCGATCCTCGATACCAGGGCTCATCTGGGCGGTGAGGATTTCAGCAACTACATGATCCGGGTCCCCGGCGTTTATCTGTTTGCCGGCAATGCCAACGATGAGAATCGGGGCAAGTGGGGCCTTCACAGCTCCGACTTCGTGCTGCAGGAATCCAATATTCCCCGCATGGCAGCTGTCTTCTCGCAGATCGCTGTCGATTTCTTCGAAAAGGGAGGCTTCCGGTAATTGAGCCGTAAAGCCATGCAAAGCAAAACAGAGCCTTCGGGCTCTGTTTTTTCTTTTCTCATGAATAATAGAAGTTAACTGTAATTATATTATTGTAATTATAGCCTGCAGCCGCAGCATCGGGTCTGGGTGGTCGGTGCTAAGTCATGAAGCAGCCCCTATTCTTCGTCGACGATTCCTCGCAGCTGCTGCATAAAGGTCTTGACCGCAGGGGAAAAGGTCTGGTATTTCTTGGTCACCAGATAGAGCTTTAAGGAAAGCTCAGGAACGATGGGGCGAAAGGTCAGATCCCGACCGTCGGTATTGACCAGATCTTTAAGGCACAGGGCATAGCCTACGCCCTGCTCTACGAGAAAGGTGGCGTTATAGATCAGATTATAGGTGGCGACCATGCTTTCCTTTAGATCGGCCAAGTCGGCATGGTCCATCTCATGATGTCCCTGATAGGTCTGCTCGGAGAGGATCAGAGGAAGCTCTCTCAGCTGAGCGGTGGGGATATGCTCCTGCTTTGCAAGAGGGCAGCCGGCAGGCATGAGAAGACCGAAGACATCCTTGCGGCGGATATCCAGATAATCGTATTTTTCCTGCCGGGTCGGCCCCAGCAGCAGGCCCATGTCGGCAAGACCTTTATCCAGCCGTTCCAAAACCGAATCGGCATCGCCGCTGTAGGTGTGCAGGCGCACATCGGGATAGAGCCGGTGAAAGTCGGCAAACGCTTTGGCGAACAGCTCCATAACGACTGTTTCGCCGCATGCGATGCGGATATCGCCGCTTAACAGATCGCTTTCGGTGCGCAGGGCTGCTTCGGTGCTGTCCATCAGCTCCAGGATCTCCCGGGCCCTGTTGCGCAGGTATTCGCCTTCTTCCGTCAGGGTGATGCGCCGTTTGCCTCGCACGAAGAGCTGTTTGTTCAACTGCTTTTCCAGGTCCATCATCTGCTTTGACAGGGTTGACTGGGTAACGAACAGAGATTCTGCAGCTCTGGTGATGTTCTGCTCTCTGGCAACGGCGAGAAAATAATAAAGAAGTCTTGTTTCGATCATCCATACCTCCTCCTGCGATCCATCGTATATTCTATTTTATCATTCTTGTAAACGATAATAAACTATGATTTATAACTATTTGCGATTCATTATCGGAAAAGATATGATGAATACAAAAAGGAGGAAGCCAATTGAAACAGGAAAAAGAGTATCTGTGCTCTTGTCTTAGCGACTGCGGCTTCAGCGACGAGGACAGGGAAAAATATCTTTTATGCTCGCAGGAAGACAAAAAGGCAAGCTGTCTCTGCCTTCTCAGCATACAGAGAAAAAAGCTTATCGATGAGCTTCACTGCATCCAGCGCCGAATTGATATCGTCGATTATATGATCCGTTCGGTGGAATCGGAGTGCTAAGCTGGCAATAAGCGAGAATTTGAAAGGAAAAGAAAGGAGATTCGATGGAATACAGGATCCATAAAAAGACCGGCGATCAGATCAGCGTGATCGGTCTTGGCACCAGCTC
>JABUTE010000270.1 GCA_021443825.1 Bacillota bacterium | reverse complement strand
TTGCCCAGGGTGACCACATCGGGAGCGATCATGTTCATGATCTCGATGGTGGAAAGACCCAGGTATTCGGAGTCGATGACTGAGCCGCGAAACATATCGCCGGCAATGGCATAGATGGTGTTGGGCTCTTCGGCTCTCACCTTGTTGATATAGCCGGACAGCATGGATACGCCGCCCACCAGCTTATCGTCGATCTGCTCCTGCAGAAAATCGCCGTGCATATCGTTGGAATGAAGGATGGTAAGCTTTTTCAGGTTTTTCATAGAGGATCCGTCCTTTCGATAAAAGAATAAAGCTGTGTCGATCAGTATTTACCGCTGTGATGGGAATGGCCGCCTCCTCCGATGGAGGTTCCGCCGCCGCCGCTTTTGGTGGCGCTGCTGCGCGCTCTTCGGGTGGTGGTGGTGTGGGTGAACCGGTCCTTGCGCCGGCTTATGACGATGCTTCCGGGCACCAGATAGCTGGAGGCCCGGGTGGCTGCTCTTGCGGTGTTCATCTTGCCCTTTAATGCCAGCACCACGGCAAGGGCCGCGATCAGCGACGGGATCAGGGCGATCTGAAAGGCTTCCAAGATGCGCTCAGAAAGGCTCTGCATGGAATCGCCGATATCGAAGTATTCGCCGTTCCAGCCCCGCTCCAGATAGATCTGCGCCGTATCCAGATAGCTGCTGTAGGCGCCGTACCAGTCACCGCTGCTCAGATAGGGAACAAAGCGATCTGCCATGACCTCTTTTCCGTAATCGGTAAAGGCCCGGTTGCCGAAATTGCCGTGGGCGTCGATGTCGTAATCCCGGTCGGCTACGCTTTGCACCAGCATAACACCGTTGCCGGTATCGCCGAAGCCGTAGCCCATGGTATCGAACCAGTCTTCGGCAAAGGTCTCGATAAAGGTGTAGCCCAGGTCGTACATGTCGTAAACGGTTAAAATATAGACCCCGCATTCGTACATGGACGAAAGCTCGGCGCAGCGGCTGCTCAGGGCGTCGCGCTCGGCGGTGGTAAGAAGCTCTGCCATATCGATGACGTAGTCTTCGTTTGTGATCTTAGATCCTGTGGTGGCGCGAAACTTGCCCAGGCGGCTGCTTTCCGATGCCACGGCCCCAAAGCAGGAGACGGTGCTTACGGCCAGCAGCAGAAGCGCTGCCAGGATCGCGATAAGTCTTTTTGCTTTCATGGCACCCTCCTACAGCAGAATCATGGCAAGAGCCGTAAACAGAACGGAAAAGACGGCCGAGCAGCAGGCAAAGCCAACCACCAGGCGTCCCTTATCCACCGGAAGCCTGCCTGCCATCTTACCGGTCTGACCGTTGACCGTATAAAGAAAATCCCGATCCCTGTATTTGGTATGAAGCACCCACACAGGCAGCAGAGCATACTGGATAACGGTGTCGCGCAGGGTCACGTTGGAATGGGTGACCACTGCCGAATCGTAGCCCACCACATCGCTTGCCATAGCGTCGGCAGCCGAGTTGCGGGCCCGGTTGCCGGCCCGAACGGCGCAGTCTTCGGCGGTCACGTCGTATTTATCGGCGAAAAAGCCGGGCAGATAGGCCGTTGAGAAGGGAACCAGCTTGCTGTAATCGAAGGGCTCGATGGCATCCATATAGTCGTCGGGCATCTTGGAGGAACCGTCAGAGGGGATCTTATCGAACTGCACAGATCCGCTTCTTTGCACATCGAAATGGTCGGTATGGGTGATGTATTCCTTCGGGGTGGTCAGGGTGCGGGTGCGGGTCGCCTGCAGGCGCACATCGGCGTCGGCGCTGCCGCTGAACAGCCAGAAGGGAACATATACGCCCTTGATCTCGTTGATGTGGTTTTCGG
>JABUTE010000215.1 GCA_021443825.1 Bacillota bacterium | reverse complement strand
CTGATACAATAGGCACGTTCATCGGAGGGTGAGCTATTCAAGTGAAATAGCAAGCTGGATAAGATGGCAGGCTGAGATGCCCGCGGTCTTGTTCAGCTTTTTTAATGGAGGTCATATACATGAACGAATATTCCCTGACAGAGGGTTCCGTATTAAAAAAGCTGCTGCGCTTTGCATTGCCCATTCTGGGCGCAAATATTCTGCAATCGCTTTACGGCACCGTCGATCTGATGATCGTCGGCCTTTTTACCGGCGCCAGCGAGGTCTCTGCCGTATCCACCGGCAGCATGACCATGCAGACCATCACCGGCATCGTCATCGGTCTTACCATGGGCACCACCGTGCTGCTTGGAAACAGCATCGGCAGCCGGGACTATGCCAAGGCCTCCCGAACGGTAGCGTCGTCTGCAGTGCTGTTCGCGGGGGTAGGCATCGGGCTGACCTTTCTCATTACGGTTCTGGCTGCACCAGTCTCCGTTTTGATGAATGCCCCCCAAGAAGCCTTTGCTCAGACCGTCAGCTATATCCGCATCTGCGGCTTCGGGGCCATCTGCATCGTGCTGTTCAATGTGCTCAGCGGCATCTTTCGCGGCCTTGGCGATTCCCGCACGCCCCTTGTGCTGATGGCCGTCTCGTGCGTCTGCAATATCGCAGGCGATCTGCTGCTGGTCGGCAAAATGGGTCTGGGAAGCGCCGGCGCTGCCATTGCCACGGTTGCCGCCCAGGGCATCAGTGTGGTCAGTGCCTGCTTCATCATCAAAAGGAAGAGTCTGGGCTTTCCCATGAAAAAAGAAGAGCTGCATCCGGCAAAGATGGAGACGCGGCTCATCTTAAAATACGGCCTTCCCATCGCCGCTCAGGACCTGCTCACGGGAGCCTCCTTCATGGTCATTCTGTCTATTCTCAACGGCTTCGGACTGATCGCCTCGGCCGGGGTCGGCGTTGCGGAAAAGATCTGCGGTCTTATGTTCATCGTTCCCGGCGCCATGATGTCTGCCGTTTCTGCCTTTTCTGCGCAGAATGTGGGGGCAGGGCGCTTTGACCGGGCGAAACAGGGCATGTATTTCGGCATGGCCATCACCTTTGCCGCCGGGCTTTGCATGTTCCTTCTCGGCTTTACCCGTGGCACCTGGCTGGCCGGCTTCTTTGCCAAAGACCTGCAGATCTGCCTGGCGGCTGCCGACTATCTGCGGTCATATTCCGTCGACTGTGTTATCGTCGGCTTTAATTTCTGCATGATGGGCTATCTCAACGGCCACGGAAAGACCGGCTTCGTTGCCCTGCAGGGGATCTTAAGCACCTTTCTGGTGCGGATCCCCGTATCGTATGTGATGAGCCGCATTCCCGGCGTCAGCCTCTTTCAGATCGGCTTTGCAACGCCTCTGGCCACCCTGTTTGCCATCGTGCTTTCTGTCATTTATCTGATATCCTTTGAAAAGAAACGGCCTGCCCGATAAAAAACGAAACGAGAAATCATGAACACTAACCGCACCTTTACGATCGAACTGACCTCTGCCGCCCTGCATATTCTGGCCATGGTCTTTATGCTGCTGGATCACCTGTGGGCCGCCTTTGCCCTGCAAGACTGGATGACCTGCGTGGGAAGGCTCGCCTATCCCATCTTCGCATTTTTGCTGGTGGAGGGCTTTTACCATACCCGCGACAGGAAAAACTACATAAAGCGCATGGTCATTTTTGCGGTCATCTCCGAGCTTCCCTTTAACCTGATGTACAGCGGAAGCCTGTTCTATCCCATCCATCAGAACGTTCTCTGGACCTTTGTCCTGGCGCTTTGCGGCCTTTGCCTCATGGAAAAAGCGCGTCACAACTACCGGCTGCCCGC
>JABUTE010000200.1 GCA_021443825.1 Bacillota bacterium | reverse complement strand
GATACATGATGCCGCTGAAGGCGCCGATCAGAATGGCCGTAGAAAGACCCTCCGCTTTGGGCAAAAGCTGGGCGGAGCTTCCCATGAACCACCGGGCCATAAGGATACAGATCACATAATTGGTAAAAAACATGACATAGCGGTTCTGCAGACGGCGCTCCGAATAGCGCATCAGCACGCCGATGGCAGCGCTGCAGAGGATCGCAAGGACGAGATAGAGCATGGCAGGGCCTTTCGTTTCATAAGGAAAGCCCAGGGCACAGGCTCTTGGGCTTTCCGTTCTTGTTATCTGGATTTGTAATACAGCATGCAATGGCAGTAGCCTTCAAAATCGGGATCGGCGATCTGCTCTTTAAACTCCTGACAAATGCATTTGTATTCGGGAAGACGCTCCCGCCGGCAGGGGCAATAGCCGCCTGTCTGAAGAAGCCCCTCTTTTACGGCTTTGACAAGCTCTTCGTCCGGATTCAACGTGATATTCATGACAGAACCTCTTTTCTGACGGGGATCGACAGCGATGCTACTTAAGCATTGCAAGGATCGACGCCTTGTCGCGGTAGCCGATGGCGCCGTTGACCGGCTTGCCGTCCTTCATTACGACCAGGGTCGGAATGCTGTTGACGCCGAACTGTGCCGCAAGAGAAACCTCTTTATCGACGTTGATCTTGCCGACCTTGAGCTTTCCTTCCATTTCTTCTGCGATCTCGGCGACGACGGGGGCCACCATTCTGCAGGGTCCGCACCAGACAGCCCAGAAATCAAGGAGCACGGGAATATCAGACTTAAGAACTTCTTCTTCGAAGTTCTGCGCGGTAATTTCAATTTCAGCCATTGGATAGCCATCCTTTCTGCCGTATGCGGCTTTTTTATTATAGCACAGCTTTGTGCATGTGAACAGATGTTCGCGCTTTTTCCTCAAAGAATCGCGCAGCCGGTTTGCTGCAAAGGGGAATGCGCAGCCGATTCCACCACCATCAGGATCCCCTCTTCCACCGATACGGTGACCGCATCGCCGGCCCACTCGTTGCTGACGCCGATGGGAAACCGGTTGGTCAGAACGACATTTTCCACCGAATACTTCGCCCCCCGGATGCAGACCCCAAGGGCCCGATCCAAAAGGGAAAATACAGCGATATAAAAGCCCTCTTTGCGGGGAAAGACATGGCTTCCTTTTCCAAAGAAACACAGGGGATTCTGCCGGTCTGCAATGCGAAGAAAGGCTCCCTGCTCCGCGGCAAAGGCGCCTGTCTGGATATTGGCCATCAGATGATCCATGCGCCCGCCCAGAGCGCAGTAGAGGGTGACCTGATCATAGCCCTGCTGCAGGGCATAGCGCAGGGCAGCCAGGGTGTCGGTATCGTCCTTTTCGCAGGGCAGCTGCAGACACGCGATCTCTTGCGGGATCTCGCCCTCATAGGAATCGAAATCGCCCACCAGAAGATCCGGCTGAACGCCCTCTCGCAGGCAATATTCCAGCCCCTTATCGCAGGCAATGATGAAGTCGGCATTTTTGATTCCGTCCAGAGGAGAATACAGCCCCCCCGCAACAAGTGCACAATGTCTTCCCATAGTGTTCCCTCCCACCGTGTCATCAATAATCGAAGCGGCCCGCATTCTTTTCTTCCAGAAGCTTTAGCGCATGATACGTATATTCGCAGTAAGGCAGGCAGAGCCCGTGCTTATCGCCCAGCGCAAGCAACACGCCTAAAAACATGTCGGTCTCGGTCGGCCGCCCCGCATCCATGTCCTGCAGGGTGGAAAACCGTGCCTTGTCGGGAGCCCCCGGATCGGGATCGTATTTCGTCGCCACGGTAATGCCCTCCGCACGGGCGCAGGCAAGGCATTCG
>JABUTE010000233.1 GCA_021443825.1 Bacillota bacterium | reverse complement strand
TCTGCCAGATAGTTCTTCTGCAGATACTGCCGGTAGAGGTCTTCGGTGATGCCCTCGTAATAGCAGTCGGCAAGATAGGCCTCGGCGCTGTCATAGCCGTTGGTTTCGGCATACTCGCTTAAGGCCTTCATCTCGTCTTCGATCTCGGCCAGCTCATCGTCGGTCAAAGAGAGGCCCTTCGATTTGGCAAAGTCGTTTAAGGCCTGGACCTGCGAGATCTGATCCTTTACGCCATCGAGAAAATAGCCGAACCAGGTGCCGTCGCTGGAATAGGAAAAGGTCTGCTCCTTCATGGCTTCTGTGCCCTGGGAGACATCAAGCCCCAGGTAAGAGGCCACATCGCCGTATTGCTGCAGCAGGCCGAAGAGCTGCTCGCAAAAGTAGAGATTGCACTCCGCCAGAGAGTATTCGGTGCCGCTGACGATCAACGCGGTGCGCGAGGCTTCTGCGGGAACCGCTGTCTTTTCGCCGCAGCCGGTAAAGCAGAAGGTAAAGGCCATGAGAATGGCAAGAACAAGAGATAATTTTTTCATGATCAAATTCCTGTATGTATTCAGATTTCCCGCAAAGTGCAGGATCGAACAGCATTATACAATAAAACGACCCCCGTTTGCACGGGGGTTTCGCATATTTCATTGAAATTTTACAGGGGAAAGGGATCACTTTCCCAGATAATTCATCAGCATCTGTGCTGCCTGCGCACGGGTCGCGGTGCCCTTGGGATCAAGGATGCCAGAGCCCTTTCCTTCCAGCACGCCGTTCATGACGCACCAGCACATGGCTTCGCCGGCCCAGTCGCTCAGCTGATCCTTGTCGCTGAATTGCAGATCGAACATCCAGGCACCCTTAAAGCCGCCGCCGTTCACCTTCTGCTCGTAGCGGTAGATGAATACGGCCAGCTGCTCTCTTGTGATGCTGTCGTTTGCACCGAAGGTGCCGTTGCCGTAGCCTTCGGTAATGCCCATGGATGCTGCCCAGCGTACCGCCTCAGTATACCAGCCTTCCGCCGGAATGTCGGAGAAGTCCATCGCGTAGTTTACGACAGGTTCTCCCGCATGCCGCCAAAGCATGGTCACAAGCTGGGCTCTGGTGAGGGTGTTGTCAGGCCCGAAGCAGGTCTTGCTGAAGCCTTCCATGATTCCGCTGACCAGCGCATAGTCTATTGCACCGTGATACCACAGGTCTCTGTTCACATCGGTGAAGGCCTCGCAGGGATCTTCGTTGGCAGAAACCTTTTCGTCGGTTTTTCCGCCGGCCGTGACCGTTTCTTCTTCCGGATCTGATGATGGAGTGCGCTTATCTGCAACCGTAAGGGCTTCGCTGGTAATGCTGCCGGGCTGCTCGGTGCTTGTCACCTGGCAGGAGATGCTGCAGCCAACATCGTCAGTGCCCAGGGTATAGGAGGAGGCCGTTTCGCCGCTTATTGCAGCGCCGTCTCTAAGCCATTGATACGCAAATGCTCCGGTGTTATTGCTGCCGGATACGGAGGCGGTCAGAGTCTTGCCGCGTACTGCCTTGCCGCTTACGTTTACGGTTCCGGTGAGCCTTAACGGCGTAAACCGGGCGTAAAGAGCAGTCACCTTCAGCTTATCCCAATCGGCAATGCTGCTGCCTTCGTCATCGTAATACAGCGTTCCATCGGCATCTTCATAGCCCTCGAAAATATACCCTTCACGGGAAGGTGCAGGAATGGCTTCACCGCCATCGGTTACGGCCGGCATGGCCTGCCCTCTGGTTGCGGTAACGCTCGCCGTGCTGCCGCTGCCGTCGCCCGGGTTCAGGGTGACCTTCGTCTTGAAGGTGCTGCCGTTGTCGATCTTATCTGCGATCGTATCGTCTATGCTGCCGCCGGTGATCTCGAAGG
>JABUTE010000086.1 GCA_021443825.1 Bacillota bacterium | reverse complement strand
CCCCGCCATGCAGAAGGCCCTGTGCAGCGGCGAAGGAAGGCTGCTGTTAAAATGCGACAGCCATCTTCCCATCGCCGGCAGCGTCAAGGCAAGAGGGGGCATCTACGAGGTATTAAAGCACACCGAAGACCTGGCGCTGGCAGCAGGGCTTCTGAAAGAAGGCACCGGCTACGAAACGCTGGCAGACCACCGCGCCTTTTTTTCGCAATATAAGATGCAGGTGGGCTCGACCGGCAACCTGGGCATGAGCATCGGCATCATGAGCGCTGCTCTGGGCTATCAGGCCATCGTGCATATGTCGGCCGACGCCAAAGAATGGAAAAAGCAGCTGCTGCGCGCAAAGGGCGTTACGGTCATCGAATACGAAGACGATTACAGCAAGGCGGTGGAAGAGGGCAGGCGTCTTTCCCAAGAAGACCCCATGAGCTATTTTGTCGACGACGAATCGTCATCTGCCCTGTATCTGGGCTATGCGGTGGCGGGAAAAAGGCTGCACGATCAGCTGACGGCCATGGCCATCGCCGTCGATCAAGATCATCCCTTAAATGTTTATATTCCCTGCGGTGTGGGCGGCGCTCCCGGCGGCATCTGCTTCGGTCTTAAGGAAGAATTCGGCGATGCGGTAAACGTCTACTTTGCAGAGCCGGTGCAGGCGCCCTGCATGCTGGCGGCTCTTGCCAGCGGCAAGGGATCTGCCATCTGCGTACAGGATCTGGGCCTTTCCGGAAAGACCGATGCCGACGGACTGGCGGTGGGCCGTGCCTCCGCTTTGGTCGCAAACGAGATGGACCATCTGCTCAGCGGCGAGGCTACCGTGGCCGATCCCCGTCTTTATCGCTATATGCAGCTGCTGCACAACACCGAAAGCATCATCATCGAGCCCTCGGCCGCAGCCGGCTTTGAAGCCTTTGCCGCATGGCACAGGGCCGCAGCCGAAAATATCCCCAAACCCCTTCGCCAAAGCACCACCCATGTGGTGTGGGCCACCGGCGGCAGCCTGATGCCTGCGCAGGTCGCAGAAGAATATCTGAATCGGTAAGCCGTTATCGCTTCTTTATGCACGAATGCAGAAAGGAAACCGTAATATGAAATATGTAAACCAGCTGGACAATCCCCACATCATCTTCGACGACGGAAAGCTTCCCGAAGATTTCAAGGCAAAGCTGCCTATGGGCATTCTCACCGCCGCTCATGCCGCCTGCGGCCCCTGCTCTGCCATCATGGTGCTCGACCGCCTTTGCGCCGACCACTCCATGGATCTGCAGCAGGCCATCAACATGGCCTATGAGTGCGAAGCTCTGTCGCATCCCGGCACCGATATGAAGATCTACGGCCCCTATTTCGCCGAGAAGTTCAATCTGGAGCTGGAGATGACCAACGATCCCGAGCGGCTCAGATATTGCCTTCGCACCGGCGGCGCCGCCATCGTTCATTCCGGCGGCGACAGAGAGGGCCACATCGGCGTCTTTACCCATGGCGGTCACTATATCGCAGCTATCTCTGAACTGAGAGACGGCCGCATCGCCATTCTCGACCCCTCCCAGAAAGACGGCAAATACGAAGAAGAAGGAAGAAAGGGCCTGGTCGCCTTCAACTACTCCGAGCCCCATATCGTTTACTGCGATATGCAGGTGCTGGTCGACGATTCCGCCAACAGAGACCCGGGCTTCTATCTCTTCTGGAGAAAGATGTAATTTAAGCCATGTCGGTAAGAAGGGCTGCCCCGCGGCAGCCTGATATCACCAACGAGATGAAACGACCCACAGCTTTGTGGGTCGTTTTGTGATGAGGATGGTTTTATCGATGGCGGCAGAGGGGATAAAAAGCGCGATGGCTTGCTCAAAATGATGAAAAATGTTATTCTTATACGGGTATATTTTCCCTGAAGTTTTTTTGATGTATGTGCAAGAATACGCATAACATCTGTTTCTC
>JABUTE010000113.1 GCA_021443825.1 Bacillota bacterium | reverse complement strand
ATATCGGAAAAGCGGATACGAAGAAAGGGATATTTCGCAAAGGCATAGAACACGATGAAAACTGTCATGGCCATCTGGGCTGCAGCAGTAGCGACAGCCGCCCCGAAGACGCCCATGCCAAAGCCGGCGACAAAGAGCAGATCCAGAAACACATTGCAAACAGACGAGACCAGAATGGCATAAAACGGAGCCTTGCTGTTGCCGATGCCCCGCAGCGTTACCGAGACTACATTATAGACCGCAAGAAACGGAACCCCTGCAAAGATCACACGCAGATAAGTCGCAGCATCCGGCAGGATCTGTGCCGGAGTATCTAAAAGCAGCAGCACCGGATCCATCAACACCGACCCCAGCACGGCAACGATCACCATCAGCCCGGCAAAGATGGTGGAAAAGGCCGCCATCAGAGAGCGAATGGTGTCGTGATCGTCCTTGCCGTAGCTTTGCCCGATCAGGACCGCAAGCCCGGAAGAAAAGCCGGAGATGATCATGATAAACAGATTGTAGAGGGAATGGGTGGCACCGATGCCGGCCAGCGCTGTTTCACCGGCAAAATTGCCCACGATAAAGGCGTCTACCCAGTTGAACATCTGCTGCAGCATTGCGCTGAGGATCAGAGGAAGGGTAAAGGCCGGAAGTATTTTCACCAGATTTCCGGTTGTAAGATCTTTGTTCAAAAAAGCCTCCGAAAAGAAAAATACGGACGGCAAGAGCCGTCCATATCATTATAGCACTTCAGATACCTAATAGAAGCAATTAAAATTCCTCCAGGAAGAGGGAGCCGTCGAAGCCGCTTTCGCCGATGGCAAACCGGCGGAGGCTGCCGTCGGTATCGGTATACGAGATCCCGTAATTGGGAATATCGCCGATAAAGGTCAGGTGCAAAAGCAGCGCCTTACCGGCGGAAAGAGCGCTTTCGGTATAAAGCTCTTCGGTATCGAAGAGGATCCTGCCGCTGGCATCGGTATCCCGATAGGTAAGCCCCAGCACCGCAACATTGCTCAGATCGGCATCGGCTGCAAATACCACATCGCAGGAGAATTCGCCCGTATCGATAGCATATTCTATGAATTCGGGATAGCTCTGCAGAATATCCTCCGCAAAACCGATGACCGCATTGGCCGGCTCCTTTGCCGGCTGTTCCTGCGTCGTTTCGGGCTGCAGGGGGGAAGGCTCTGCCGGCGTTTGCTGCGGTGTTTCAGGCTGCTGCACAGCCGGTTCGGTCGGGGTCTGCGACGGCGCTGGACCAGTTGTCTTTCCGCAGCCGCTGAAGGCCAGCAAAGCCGCAAGCAGCAGGGCTGCAAAACGAAACTGTCTTTTCATAAAGTCTCCTTTCAGGCTACGCTTTTCCAATGTATTCGTCATACGTGCAGAGACGGTCGGTCAGCTTGCCCTCCGGGCTGAATTCCATGATCCGGTTGGCGACGGTCTGGATGAATTCGTGGTCGTGGGATGCAAACAATACATTGCTGTCGAAGGCGATCAGGCCGTCATTGACAGCGGAAATGGATTCCAGATCCAGGTGGTTGGTGGGCTGATCAAGGATCAGAACGTTGGAGCCGTACAGCATCATTCTCGCCAGCATGCAGCGAACCTTTTCTCCGCCGGAAAGCACTTTGACCGGCTTATAGACATCGTCGCCGGTAAAGAGCATCCTGCCCAGAAAGCCGCGCATAAAAGCCTCTGTGGTCTCTTTGGTATATTGGGAGAGCCACTGCACAAGATCGTAATCGCAGCCGCTAAAGAACTCGGTGTTATCCAGAGGGAAATAGGAGGTGGTGATGGTGATGCCCCACTTGTAAAAGCCCTCATCAGGCTCCAGCTCGCCGGTAATGATCTTAAACAGAGTCGTGTTTGCGATCTCGTTTTCGCCGACAAAGGCGATCTTATCTCCCGGATTGACGCGGAAGGTCACATGATCCAGCACCTTGAC
>JABUTE010000056.1 GCA_021443825.1 Bacillota bacterium | reverse complement strand
AAGCTGTGGCTCATGATGTCGGCAGAGCCGGCAGCCGTCTGGTAGGCCGATACGGAATAGGTGTAGGTGGGGTCGCAGATGGAAACGGTGGGGAAGGTATAGGATGCGCCGCACTTCTGGTTGGTATCCATGTTGGAGATGACGGCGCCGCTGTCAAATTCGGAGCCGGTGGCGCTGAGGGTCAGAACGGTGACCAGGGGCAGAGCCTTCAGTCTTCCGTGGCGGGTGCTGGCCATTTCCCACAGATCGCCTTCGTAGTAAACGCCTGCGCAGATGGCCTTGGAGCAGTCGATGGTGGAGCCGCCGCCTACTGCCAGAACCACATCGATGTGATGCTCTTTGCAAAGGGCGACGCCTTCCTTAACGGAGGTGATCCGGGGGTTGGGATCGATGCCCGACAGCTCGACCACGTTGAAGCCTCCTTCAGTCAAGATCTTCATGACCTCGTCATAGACACCGATCTTCTTGATGGAGCCGCCGCCGTAGGTGAGAAGAACGTTTTTTCCAAGAGCAGCCAGCTCGGGGCCCAGGTTAGCGAGCTGTCCCTGTCCGAAATAAAGTTTTACGGGATTGTTGTGGATATAGTTTCTCATAGGTCGTTAAATCCTCCTGCCTTGATTTTAACACAGGACAGAAGGATTGTATATCGCAGTGGCCGATAACTTTTTCTATTCGTTTTTCGAAAAACAAAGTATAATGAATGTATAAAAAGCAACTGTGATCAGAAAAGGACCGAAACTTATGGATAATTATCTGCCCTTAGGCAACCTTGCGCCCCTGCGTTCCGCACAGAAATGCCGGGATATGAACGAATTTATTCAGCAAATCGAAGAAAAGTATACAGACACCACCGCGTTCATCATCAAGCATAAAAAAGGAAAAGACGTCTCTTATACCAACATCTCGTTTCATCAGCTGGCAGAGGATGTGCGCTCTCTTGCAAGCGCCTTCATGGCCCGGGGCTATCAGCACAAGCGAACGGCGATCCTGGCCGACAATCGCTACGAATGGTTTCTAACCTATCTGGCGGTGCTCTACATCGGCGGCATTGTGGTTCCTTTGGATAAGGGGCTGGGCTACGGGGAGTTCGAATCGTCGGTGCAGCGAAGCTATGCCGACAATCTGGTCTACGACAAGAAAAATTCCGCGGTCGCGGTGCAGCTGAAAGGCTCGGAGGGCTGTAAGGTCTCTGATTTTATCTGCATCGATGAGGAGGGCCCCGGCAGCTTTGGGGCGATTCTTCAGGAGGGCAGAGAGCTTTACCGCAGCGGCGAGCACCTGCTTTCGCAGATCACCATCGATCCCAGGGCCATGGCGATCATTCTGTTCACCTCGGGAACCACGTCTCTGGCGAAGGCGGTCATGCTCTGTCAGGACGGTCTGGTGACCAATATCTACGACATGGATCTGGCAGAGGATGTTCGCCCCGGCGATGTGAACATGGCCTTCCTGCCGTATCATCACAGCTTCGGCAGCATGGGCCAGCTGGTCATGCTGAGCCACGGCGCTGCCACGGCTTTTTGCGACGGCTTGAAATATGTGCAGAAGAACCTGGTGGAATACAAGGTCTCGGTCTTTGTCTGCGTGCCCCTGCTCATCGAATCCATCTACAAGAGGGTGGTGGCCACGGCCAGAAAAAACGGTCTGGAGAAGAAGCTGAACTTCGGAAAAAAGCTGTCGAAGCTGCTGCTTGCGGTGGGCATCGACGCAAGGCGCAAGATCTTTAAAAGCGTCATCGACCAGCTGGGCGGCAATCTGCGTCTGGTGATCAGCGGGGCTTCTTCCATCGAGCCCGAGACGCTGGAGGGCTTTTCCACCTTCGGCATCGAGACCTTAAACGGCTACGGACTCACCGAGGCTTCTCCTGTTTTCGCCTCCGAAAACCGCGACAACCGCAGAAGCGGCTCCATCGGCAAGGCCATGCCGTCGGTCGAGCTTCGCATCGACAGCCCCAACGAGGAGGGCATCGGCGAGCTGATCGGAAGAGGTCCC
>JABUTE010000034.1 GCA_021443825.1 Bacillota bacterium | reverse complement strand
GCTATTTCTTCTTTCCGAAGTATTCGGCCAGAAGCTGCTCTGCCACATAGCGCTCTGCATTGGATCGCATGATGAGAGAGAAGATCATGGAGATCAGCTCCAGGGTGTCGTCTTCTTCGCCCACCGATTCCATGGCAGACTTGATCTCGGCGATCATCCGGTCGATCTCTTCGGGAAGACCGGCTTCCTTTTCTCTCAGCTTCTGCATGTACATCTGAATGGACTTGCCCAGCTCCAGATGGTCGTCCCACTCAGATTCGTAATTGGCGATAACGGGAGCCATCAGCCTCTGGATCTGGTCCATGCTGAGGCTGTTCTTCAGATAGAAGACCAGCAGCATGAAATAGAGATGATCCTTGGTATACTTCTTGCCCTCCGGGCCGGGGATCATCTTATGCTTGGTATAGTTGCTGACCATGCCCTTGCTGACAGGACCTTCGCCCTTATCGCCATAGAGGGAAAGCTCCTTGTTCAGACAGGCGACCATCTGATCGATGTAAAGATCCATGTCGGGAAAGGTGCTTCCGTCGGCGATGCCCTGTTTTACGTATTCTTCGGCAGCATTTCTTGCAAAATATTCGTATCTCATAAGGAACCTCAAGTCGTTTGCATTAAAACAGTAATAATTATCGCATATCTGAATACAGAATAACCTATTTTGCGATAATTGACAAGTGCGGAAGGCGATTTAAATATTCCGGACCAGGGTATCAATAGCTGCTTTGCGCAGCTGAAACAGCCGGCTGCAATATTCGGGGGAGCTTCCCTTGATGGAATAATAGATCTTGATCTTCGGCTCTGTGCCCGAAGGCCGTGCGGCGATCCAGGAGCCGTCTTCAAAATAGAATTTCATCATGTTTTCGGGAGGAAGTCCGTCCAGACCCTTGCTGTAATCCTCTGCTTTGACGATGCCCTCCATCAGACCGGTGCCGAGGCGGCGAAGCTCTTCTGCGATGGCTTCGATCTTCGCCCTGCCGGCGGCATCGCCGTACAGATAGTAGGTAGACATATCCAGATAGTATCCGTATTGCTGATACAGCTCCTGAAGCACCTGGGGCAGGGTCTTTCCCTTTGCCTTGTAATAAGCAGCCATTTCCACAGCCTTGAGGGCCGACAGCACCCCGTCCTTGTCGCGGGTATGGTCTCCGGGCAGATAGCCGAAGCTTTCTTCGTAGCCGAAGAAAAGATCTTTGTTTTCTTCCTGCAGGCGGTTCATGGCGCCGCAGATATGCTTAAAGCCGATGAGGGTCATCCGAACGGAAAGTCCGTTTGCTTCGGCGATGGCAGGCCCCATGCGGCCGGTGACCACGGTGGTGACCAGGGTGGGATCCTTTAAGGCCGAGAGGTCGGTGGTCTCAAGAAGGTAGTTGAGCAGCAGCACACCGATCTGGTTTCCGGTGAAGACCACGTGCTTTTCGTCCTGATCTTTTGCGCAGAGGCCCATGCGGTCGGAATCCGGGTCGGTGGCGATGACCACATCGGCGTTCTTTTCTTCTGCCAGCTGCAGGGCCAGGGTGAGGGCATCGGGGATCTCCGGATTGGGATAGCGCACCGTGGGGAAGCTTCCGTCGGGAAGCTCCTGCTCTTTTACGGTATGCACATTGGCATAGCCCAGGTCGCTGAGCACCCGGCGCACCGGCTTGCTGCCGGCTCCGTGCAGGGGGGTATAGACGATGGAAACCGCTTTCTTTGCGTCTTTCGAAAGAGAGGCAGAAGCAAAGCTCTCCACCGCGCCGACATAGGCCTCGAAGACCTCTTCGGGCATGAATTGCAGAAGGCCGCAGCGAAGGGCTTCTTCTTTGGAAAGCACCGGGATCTCTTCCAGCCTCAGGGCAGAAGCCTTTGCCATCAGCTTTTGGGAGGCTTCCAGCGAAAGCTGGCAGCCCGTCTCATCGTAGGCCTTATAGCCGTTGTATTCCTTCGCGTTGTGGGATGCGGTGATCACTACGCCTCCGGCGCAATGCAGCCGGCGAACGGCAAAGGAAAGCAGGGGGGTTGCGCTGACTTCATCGAACAGAAAGGCCCGGATGCCGTAGGCGGCCAGGGTCAGGGCTGT
>JABUTE010000202.1 GCA_021443825.1 Bacillota bacterium | reverse complement strand
TGCGCACGCTGCTGCGGATGGCCTCCAGATCACCGGCGCCGATGATGATGTAGCCGTCTTTGTCGACAGCTCCGGTTCCCGGATGGAGAATGTGACCATTCAGGGTGTCAGCGATCATATGGTAGGGCGTCCGGGCATGGGCCAGCGCATGGGTGTCGAGGCTGTCCATGTAAGCGACGGAAAGATCCTTTAAGCTGAGGATGCCCAGCAGCTTGTTATCGGGGCTCAGCACGGGAAGCAGGCTGACATCCTGCTGGTGCATCACCCGCCAGGCCTGCTTGACGGTGGCGTCGGGGGAGACGCCTGCGATCTTCTGGATCTCGGCATCGGCCACCTTGGGCAGCACGTCGGTCAGCAGATACGGCTCGCTGAGGTGAAAGTGGTTCAGCACCCAGGCCGTTTCGGGAGAAATGTCTCCGGCACGGCTGGCGATGTAGTGGTCGTGACTGATCCGCGACTTTAAGTCGGCATAGCCGATAGCGGCACAGATGGAGTCGGAATCCGGGTTCATATGCCCGGTGATATAGATGCGGTTCTGGGAATGTCTCATAGCGTCCTCTCAGAATAAATCATTTAATAAATATAAGGGTTTTATATGAAAAATTATACCACGCAGAACAAGGCTTGGGGCAAGTAAAAAGGGGATGCCGTATTGCGGATCCCAATTCGCTTGTTTCCCTTTGGGATGCCGAAGGGCAGCCGAAGCAAAGCCTTGCGTGAGCCGATTGAGATATACGGTGATTGACCGAAGCGGAGCGGAAAAGTCGTTTGAGACTGTTTGAGCGAGCGGCTTTGCGAAGGCTCCAAAGGTATCTGAGCAAACAGATCTTTTCCACGAAAAAAGAGATCCTCCGTCGGAAGATCCCTTTCAAAATGCGATCCGCTACGCGATGCCGAAGGCGGCAAACTGCAGCAGCCCCAGTGCCGCCGCGATGCCGATCACCTTGGGAATGCTCATCTTGTATTTGAGCAGAAGCAGCATGCAAAGAGCCGCGATGGCCACATTGCCCCACATGATATGGGAAAGCGTTCCGTAGTTGGTGCAGATCAGATTGAGAATGACCCCTGCCACAAGGCCGATGCCCACCGGCCGCACCCCGGTCAGAACGCCTTTGAGCAGCGTGCTGTCTTTAAACTTCTCAAAGGCGAACGCCGCCGCCGCGCAAAGAGAAAAGGTGGGTCCCAGAATGCCCAGATTGGCCGCCAGCGCGCCGAAGATGCCTGCCACCCGCATGCCTGCAAAGGTGGCGCAGTTAAGCCCCAGCGGCCCCGGCGTCATCTCGGCGATGGCAACGATATCGGAGACCTCGGTCACCGTCATCCAGCCGTGGGCTGCCATCTCGCTGTTGATGAGAGGGATCATGGACATGCCGCCGAAGCTGGTAAAGCCGATCTTTAAAAAACTGAAAAAGAGCTGAAATAAGATCATTTTTGTGCAGCCTCCTTTTCTCTTCCGAACAGAATGCCGATGGCAACGCCCATCAGGATCAGAAAAACGGCGCTGACCTTAAAGTAAAACGACAGCACCGCCGTTGCCGCAAACACCAGATACAGAAACCGTTTGGGGAAGGCTCCCTTCCAGAGCTTGATGATGGCCGAAAAGATGATGGGCATGACGGCAGCCCGCACCCCGTTAAGAGCCGCTGCCACCCAGGGATTGTCTCTGGTTGCCGTATAGCAGAAGGTGAGGATGGTCAGGATGATCAGCGGGGGAGTAACGATGCCGAATACGGCAAGGACACCGCCCAAAACGCCGGCCTGCCGAAAGCCGAACAGATAGGCTACATTGCCGATCATGGTGCCGGGAAGGCTTCTGGCCATGCTGATGATATCCAGCAGATCCTCGCTGCTCAGGCGCCGGTCTGCTTCTACAAAGTCCTTCTGCATCTGGGCAACGATGCTCCAGCCGCCGCCGAAGGTAAACCAGCCGATCTTAAAATAGTACAGGAACAGCTGCAGGGGAGTCAGTTTTTTCTCTTCCATAGAAAATCGCCTCTTTTCGATAATGGTTCACAACAAAAGGATATTATACACTCTTTCCCTGAATTTGCCAGTGGGCACTTCAC
>JABUTE010000191.1 GCA_021443825.1 Bacillota bacterium | reverse complement strand
TTGAATTCTACCTGTTCCGGCTGAATGAGCAGGGAGAACTGAGCGGAGCGCCATTCTACGGCTTTGAAGGTGCCAATGTGGAATCGACGCTTGCGCCTGCTCTTTTGAACGGAAAAAAGACAGCGGTGACCGGCGACGGCTATGCCGTGATCTATAAGAATACCGAAGCCGCTGAGCTTGCGCCCATAGAGGTGATGATCTGCAGCGCAAGGACCGACGACGAGATCGCCCGTCTTGCGGCGGATCCGGCCCGGGCGGTTTCGGTCACCGGAAAAGACGGCTCTTATACCCTGGTTCCGGTGGAGGGCACAGACAGTCTGCCCTACCCTGAGGACTCCTTCTACTACAGGGCGGTCATCGAAGAAGAAACAGCAGACGAAGACCGGGTGTCTTATTTCTTTAACCCCCATTTTGCAGCAACGGTCAGCAGCGCTACGAAAGAGACACAGCTTCCCTCCCTGGATAAAGACAGCCTTATCCGTATCCGTTCCTGCCGCCAGCTGAATCATTTAAGCAAGGGCTACGATGTGCTGCGCCCCAGCATCGGCGCTGCGGTCATCGGTCAGGAAAGGGATCTGGATTATGCTCTGTATCAATGGAGCAGCTTCACCTCCCACGGTACTGTAACAGAGCAGCCGCCCATCGCATCGTCGATGGAGTCGTCCTTTGATGCAGTGTTCGACGGAAGCTCCCATTTGATCACCCATGTGGGCATCCGTACGGTGCGGGGCGATCTGGTGGGCCTGTTCGGCTGCATCGGTGAAACGGGCGTCGTGAAAAACGTTCTCTTCGCATCGGAATACGATCCGCAAAACGAAAGCAGCAACTATGCGGTTCGCCGCACCTCTCTCATCGGAAGCAATGATCGGGTCTTTATCGGTTCTCTTTGCGGCTACAACAAGGGCACTGTGACCAACTGCGCTGCCGCAGGCTTTGATTTTTCGGGCAATGCAGGCACCCTTCATGCCTATGCCAACAGCACCGTCTATGCCGGCGGCTTTGCCGGAGGCAACGAGGGAACCATTGCCGACTGCCAGGTATCGCTGCCGAAGATGTCCCTTGCCCAGAAGTATGCTGTCTGCAGAGCAGGAGGCTTTACGGGCATCAACCAGTCGTCCGGTACCATTCGCAACTGCTACTCCATCGGCGTCATCGAAGTGATCTCCACCAAGGGCGGCGATACGGTCATCAGCGGCTTTGCCGGCGAAAACAAGGGCCGCATCTACGGTTCCTACTGTGCCCAGGCGTTGGTAGCCTCCGGTGAAACGACCCGCTCCAGCGGCTTTGCGCCCAAAGGAGGCTATGCCAGCGGCTGCAGCTATCTGGACAACGGCACCTATATCTACATCAAAAATCTTTATTCTTACAACGCAGAAAGCGGCGATACCATCGCAAGCCCCATCTCTTACGATGGGCTTCGCAGCGACAGCTTTGCCGGCGGTGCCAGAGCTGCTGCCGAGGGAACCTTCTTCTGCGCCAATACCCAATCGGCGACCCACGCTTATCCCTACCGTGCGGTGGTGACCGATGCGGATCCCAACTCAACGGCGAAGGGCAGCTATCTGCACCTTGGCGACTGGCAGGACGATTCTACCCTGGGAACCATGGGAGTCTTCTATTGGGAGCACGAAGAAAAGGGCTCCAACGACGGCTATCACATGACCTACATCGGTGTCGATCCTATGTCCGGCGCGCTGATCACAAACACTTCGTTGTGCAATTCCCATGAAGACGGGGGCGTGATCACCGAATACGGCTACGGCTACTATACCGAAGGCACTCTGTCGTCTTCCGTTTCGGTCATCTGGACCGACCTGGCCTGCAGCGGCCAGGCGGCTGCGCAGAACTGCAACCGGGCAGCCTCCGACGACCTGAAGCGGCAGATGGAAAGCAGTGCAAACGCAGAGCATACCTATCAGTTCTACGCCTATACCACCGGTCATGATACCTCTTATACCGACCCGATGACCGGAGCAGCGGATTATCTGTATCTTTCCGGTGCTTCTTCTGCAAATGTGAAGAACGGAAGCCTGACGCTGCGTGCCGCAGGAAAGAGCTATACCTTTACCTTATCGCCTTT
>JABUTE010000287.1 GCA_021443825.1 Bacillota bacterium | reverse complement strand
TGAGAAGGATCCTTCTCAGCTCCCTTCCCGGTGCAGCCGTTACTTCGATTCGGATCGACGGCATTCTCCACGAGTTCTCGACCATCGAGGGCGTAAAGGAAGATGTCTCTGAGATCATCCTGAACCTGAAGAAGCTGGCAATCGCGCTTCACGGAAAGGATAAGAAGAGGGCGATCATCAACGTTACCGGTCCTAAGGATATCACTGCTGCAGACATCATTGCCGACAGCAGCCTTGAGATCTTCAATACCGATCTGCACATTGCACATCTGGAAGCCGGTCACAGCCTTGTGATGGAGCTGAACATCTCCACCGGCAGAGGCTATGTACCTGCCGACCAGAACAAGGATGAGACCACACCCATCGGTGTGATCCCCGTAGACAGCATCTACACCCCCTGCAGAAAGGTCAACTATACCGTAGAAAACACCCGTGTCGGACAGTTTACAGACTATGAACGACTGATTCTCGAAGTCTGGACCGACGGCAGCATTTCCCCCAAGGAAGGTGTTTCTATCGCAGCAAAGATCATGGAAGAGCACCTGAAACTCTTTATCGACCTGACCGACAATATGGAAGAAGTCAGCATCATGGTCGAAAAGGAAGAGGATCAGAAGGGCAAAGCTCTCGAGATGAGCATTGAGGAACTGGAACTTTCCGTACGTTCTTTCAACTGCTTAAAGCGTGCATCCATCAACACTGTCGAAGAACTTACACAGAAGACCGAAGACGATATGATGAAGGTCAGAAACCTGGGTAAGAAGTCCCTCGACGAGGTTAAGCACAAACTGGAAGAATTAGGTCTGGGCCTTAAGCCCAGTGACGAATAAGGAAAGGAGGTTACTTTCTGATGAACGGATATAGAAAGCTGGGCGTCAAGACTGCCCATAGAAAATCCATGCTGAGAAATCTTGTAACTGACCTCTTCAAGTATGGCCGCATTCAGACCACTGACTGCAGAGCAAAGGAAGCAAGAAGAGAAGCAGAAAAGATGATTACCCTTGCTAAGAGAGGCGATCTGCACGCAAGAAGACAGGTTCTCGCTTATGTCAAGGACGAAACAGTCGTTTCCAAGCTGTTCGATGAGATCGCTCCCAAGTATGCGGAGAGACACGGTGGTTACACCAGGATCCTCAAGCTGGGTCCCCGTCAGGGCGATGTAGCTGAGAGCGTATTCCTCGAACTGGTATAAAACAGCATCACAAACAACAGACCCCTGCAGCAATGCAGGGGTTTTTTGATGGCATTTCCTCTATTATTTTGTGACAGGGCAGGGAAATGTGATATGATACTTCTGTTGAGCGTTTCTTTTCAGAAAGCACCCGGCGGAGGCAGCAAGATGGACTATGTAAAAGAATTATCAGACCTGGTCATGGCAAAAAAAGAGGAATTTCTGTCGCTGAGCGATCAGATCTGGGGCTTTGCGGAGCCCCGTTTTCAGGAATACCGGTCAGCTGCGCTGGATGCGGAGTATCTGAAGGCACAGGGCTTTCGCGTGAGCGTCGGCGCTGCCGACGAAGAGACCTGCGTCATCGCCGAATACGGCAGCGGAAAGCCGGTCATTGGCATTTTGGGTGAATTCGATTCCCTTTCCGGACTTTCGCAGCAGGCTGATGTGGCTGTCCATAGCCCCATCGTTCCCGGCGGCGACGGCCACGGCTGCGGACATAATCTGCTGGGCAGTGCTGCTCTGGCAGCAGCTGTTGCCATCAAAGACTATATGGAGCAGGGCAAGGTCAGCGGCACCGTTCGCTGGTACGGCTGCCCGGCCGAAGAAAATGCCAACGGAAAGGCCTTTATGGTAAGAGCCGGTCTCTTCAATGACTGCGACCTTTGTCTTACCTGGCATCCCGGCTGGAAGAATGCGGTCAACGGAAACGGCTCCCTTGCCAATGTGAAGGCCTTTTTCACCTTCCACGGGCTGTCGTCTCATGCGGCAGGTGCTCCCCATCTGGGACGCTCCGCTTTGGATGCGGTCGAGCTGATGGATGTGGGCGTCAACTATATGCGCGAGCATATGATCGATGAGGCGAGAGTGCATTATGCCATCACCGATGCCGGCGGAACGGCGCCCAATGTGGTCCA
>JABUTE010000151.1 GCA_021443825.1 Bacillota bacterium | reverse complement strand
TCTCATGGTCATGGTGATGGCCTGGTCATAAGTTACGATGCCGTTGGGGTCGAAGATAGTTGCGGACTTTCCTTCGATGATTCCAAGGGTTACACCGTAAGATACGTATGCGGAGTACCAAGCGGTGGGAGCAACGTCTACAAACTGAGTGCTGTAGGTGCCTTCCTTAACGGGCATGTTCAGAGCTGCGATGATCATCTTGACCATTTCTGCTCTGGTGACGGTCTTTTCAGGCTTGAAAGTTCCGTCGCTGTAGCCTTCGAGAACGCCGAGACCGGTCAGAACGTTGATAGCTTCTTCAGCGTCGATACCCTTGGTGTCAGGATATGCATATCCGCCTGCGAAAGCCATGCTTACGCTTCCCAGAATCATAGCGAGGACGAGGGCAAATGAAAGTACTTTTTTCATTCTTAAATCCTCCTTAAGAATTCCAAAGAGGGGAACATTTTCTGTCTGACGCTGCCCCTCACAGCCACATTCAGACACTTTGAGATTATAATGACCCTTTTGTCATCTTTCAAGACTATCGGGCCAAGTGTAACTTAAGTGTAATATTTGAGAAATAATCTGTTATATTTCTCATCTCTGTTTCCCATACCCTTGTTACGCTCTTACTATAACACCTCAATGTTACAGAACAATAACAGCGAAATTGCGTGTTGATTGCATTTGTAATGCAGGGGTGTAACATTCGCTGCCAGCCGCTGCTTTGCAGCGACGATCTGTCATAAAGGACAGTTTTTTGCCTCCGCCATCCGGTTCAGGGAGGCGCGGGCGGCCTGCTCTGCCGTTTCGGTGGAATTGATGTAATAGCGCATGGTGGTATTGATGCTGCTGTGGCCGGCCATGCGACAAAGCTCGCTGACAGGGCAGCCCAAAGCGGCCAGCTCGCTGCAAAAGGTATGGCGAAGGGAATGAAAGGTAAAATCTTCGATATGCAGCTCCTTTCGAATGACCCGCGACCAGTACCGGAAGGCGTCCGAAGAATAATGACCGCCGTTTTCTTTGATAAAAACGAAATCGCCGATCACCGTCTGCTGCACTCTGCCAGTCTTTCTGCGGTCGGTCACCCGGATCGGCGTTTTGCCTTTGAAAAGCTTCTGCTGCCGATCGTATTCGCTTTTTAAAAGCTGCAGCAGATAGTCGTTGATAAACACCTGCCGGTAGCTGGCGATATATTTGGGCTGGCACAGGCACCATTCCTGTTCGATCTTCAGCTGCTGCTTGTTTACCGAAAGCACCCCCTGCGTCAGATCGATGTCGTTCCAGGTGAGGGCAAATACCTCCGAAATGCGAAGCCCGCAATTCAAGGCGATCTCAAAGGCGAGGCGGGCGGCGCCGCTGCCAAGGCGGGTTCGGATGACCTCGATCTCTTTTCTATTATATACTCGCACCCCGCCGCGCTTTTTTAGTACATCCTCGTCGCTCATCACCGGCATGCGGATGCGGCTTGCTTCGTCGACCAGACATTCCTGATATTGCTCGCGGCCAATGAAGCCCTTTCGGTAGCAATAGCCGAAGATGGCATAAAAGACCTTGAGAAATCCTTCCACATAGCCGTAGGCATAGCCCCGGGCATAGTGATTGTACTGGTCTCCCTTTACATAGCATTTTTCCAGGTAAAGGCTGATCTCGCCCGCGGTGAGGGTGGTGAGCCGGCGGTTTCCGAAAACAGGCCCGATATGATGGGTATAGACCGATCGTTTTTTTCGCACCGTGCCGGAAGCGTTGCTCAGCATGCCGTCGTTCAGATAGGCGGCAAAGGCATCGTCGAGGGTAAGAGAATCGGCCGAACAGGCCTGCTGCGAAAGGTTTTTTATGAATTCGACGCGGGCCTCCGTTGCCAGGGCTTTGGTGCGAAAGCCCGACCGCCTGTAGTTTTTATCGCGCACCACGCGAAATGCCCACGTTCCGTTGGAAGGATCCCGGTAGACCCCGCTGCCGGAACCGCCGCTGTTATGTTTCATTGCATACTCCTTTTTCTTGGTTGGGGCAGCCGATGCAGGTCGCTGCGATCTGCGGCTGCGCTCGTAGAACTGAAAACTGTCTTTTCGCTGTTCTTTTCTCAGCGAAATGGTTCTATTTTTCCCTTTTTTCGGTGTTGTTTCGTGTCTATCTTCGACCCCAACGGCATCGTAACTTATGACCAGGCCATCACCATGACCATGAGA
>JABUTE010000195.1 GCA_021443825.1 Bacillota bacterium | reverse complement strand
CATCCGGCGGGATCTTCCCGTTTTCTTATAAAGCTTTATGCCTCCATCCCTTTCCAGGCGGCGGCGATGGCGTCGTCCTCGTACTGGCGCATCCAAAGCCTGTAATAGTGCCCCTTTGCCGCCAGCAGCTCTTCGTGACTGCCCTGCTCGATGATCTTTCCCTCATCCACCACAAGAATGATATCCGAATTGCGCACCGTCGACAGGCGGTGGGCGATCATGATGGAGGTGCGCCCTTCGATCACCTGGTCGATGGCGGCCTGGATCTTCTGCTCGGTCAGCGTATCTACCGACGCTGTCGCTTCATCCAGCACCACGATCTTGGGATCTGCCAGAATGGCTCTTGCAAAGGAGATCAGCTGCTTTTCTCCCGCCGACAGCATATCGCCGCCCTCTCCGGTATCGGTATCCAGCCCGTTTTTCAGCTTGGCGATGACCTCATCGGCCGACACCAGGCGAACGGCCTTCATGATCTCTTCATCGGAGAGCCCTTCTTTGCCGTAGGTCAGGTTATCGCGGATGGTTCCCGAAAACAGGTGGGGCGTCTGCAGCACATAGCCAAGAGCCGAGTGCAGCCACAGCTGCGACCGCTCCCGGGCATCCCTTCCGTCGATGAGCATGCGCCCTGCCGTAGGCTCGTAGAAACGGCAGATCAGGTTGGCCAGAGTCGACTTTCCGGCGCCGGTCTCACCCACGATGGCGACGTGGGTGCCGAAGGGGATCTTCAGATTAAAATCCTTTAAGATATATTCATCTCCGTCGGGATACATGAAATCCACGTTCTCAAATTCGATATCGCCGTAAATGGGCTCCCAGTTTTCCGTTTTCGCGTCGAAGCAATCGCCGTAGACGGCCTCCACCTCTTCGGAATCGGTCACATTGGGCACCCGCTCCACCAGATTGCTGTAGCGGCCGATGTTGACCTGGGTCTGGATCAGCAGGCCCAGAACCTCGACAAACCAGCGCACCGGCTCCATCAGATGCTGGGCATAGCTCATGAACAGCGAAAAGGTGCCCACATCGCTGGCCGCCAGAATGCCGCCCTTCCATAAGACGATTGCAAGGGCGCTGGACGAAGCCATGTTGGTCACAACCGAAAAAGCACCCCTCACCCGGGCCGACTTGATCACCGTCTTCTTCATCTCGCTCGTCTCTTTGCGGAAATCCTCCCCGATGGTCTCTTCGATGGCCAGCGATTTCACCGTCTTCGCCCCGGTGATGCCCTCATTGAAATTACCCGTGATGCGGGAATTGATCTCGCGGATCTTGCGGTGCAAAGAGAACATCTTTCCCTGAAACAGGCTGAAAAAGACAGCGATCACAGGAATCACCAGCATAACGAGAAATGCCAGTCGGGCATTGGCCGCAAACATGACGCCAAGAGCCCCCAGAATATAGACGACGTAATAGGTTCCGTCGAACAGCTGCCACGAGAACATCTCGCCGATGCGGGAGGTGTCGCTCATCACGCGGGCATGGATATAGCCGACGCTGTTCTGGTTGTAGTAATCAAAGGAGAGCTTTTGCAGGTGAGCAAAGGCCCTGTTTCGCATGTCGCGGTCAAAGCGCAGCTCCTGGGCGATGGTGATCCTGACCAGATAGTAATTCATCAGGCAGTAAGCCGCCACCAGGGCCAGATAGAGCAAGGTATAGGGAACCACCGTATCCAGCGTTCCGCCATTGACGAAATGGTTCAGGGCGTAGCGCTGAAACACCGGCTGCAGAACATCGATCATGCTGGCCGCCAGCTGGATGAAGACGATCTGAAACAGAACACCCCTGTATTTTTTCAGCAGGGGCATCATCTTGGGAATGCCGAACCAGGGAAGGGCCTTTTCTTTCATCTCTTTTGTATCGTTATTCATGGCTTCCCTCCTTTATGCCCAGCTGAATGTCGTAGATCTTGCGGTAGATGCCGTCTTGCTCCTTCAGCTGCGCCGGGGTTCCCTCCTGCGCGATGCGGCCGCCGTCCAGCACGATCACATGATCGGCCTTCGACAGGGTGGTGATGCGGTGCGAAATGATGATGACGGTAGCCGTGCCGAACCGCTCCTGCAGGGCCGTGCGGATCTTCGCGTCGGTCTCGTTATCGACCGCAGACAGCGAATCGTCGAAGATCATGATGGGAGCCTTCTGGGTCAAAGCCCTTGCGATAGCAGCCCTCTGCTTCTGGCCTCCGGACAGGGTAACGCCCCGCTCGCCCACAAAGGTGTCATAGCCTTTGG
>JABUTE010000300.1 GCA_021443825.1 Bacillota bacterium | reverse complement strand
CTCGGACCGGGCTGGTACCGCATCGCGGTGCGTCTTCCGGCGCAAAACAAACAGCTGATGGCAGCCATCGCAAGGGCTGCCGGAAAGGAATCGCCATGGCAAAAAACATCATGATCCAGGGCACCATGTCCAATGCGGGCAAGAGCCTGCTGGCCGCCGGTCTTTGCCGTATCTTAAAGCAGGACGGCTATAAGGTCGCCCCCTTTAAGAGCCAGAACATGGCTCTCAATTCCTTTATCACCAAAGACGGAAAGGAAATGGGCCGCGCCCAGGTGGTGCAGGCCGAGGCCGCCGGCATCGAGCCGGATGTGCGGATGAACCCCATTCTGCTCAAGCCCACCACCGATGTGGGCAGCCAGGTGATCGTAAACGGGCAGGTGCAGGGCAACATGGCCGCAAAGGAGTATTTCCGAAAAAAGAAAGACTATATCCCCGATGTTCTTAGGGCCTACGATTCTCTTGCCGAAGAATATGACATCATCGTCATCGAGGGGGCGGGAAGCCCTGCCGAGATCAACCTGAAAAGCGACGATATCGTCAATATGGGGCTGGCAAAGCTGGTGGATGCCCCCGTGCTTTTGGTGGGCGACATCGACCGGGGCGGCGTGTTCGCCCAGCTGTACGGCACGGTGGCTCTGCTGGAGGAAGACGAGCGGGCCCGCATCAAGGGCGTGGTGGTCAATAAGTTTCGCGGCGACCGGGCAATTCTGGCGCCTGGGCTGCAGCAGCTGGAGGCGCTGTGCGGCGTTCCCGTGGCAGGGGTCGTTCCCTATACCCATGCCGATATCGACGATGAGGATTCGCTGACGGAGCGGTTTGCCGCAGGCGGCCAGCGAAAGCTGATCGATATCGCCGTGCTGCGGGTGCCCAGGATCTCCAATTTTACCGATTTCAGCCCCTTTGAACGGTATGAGAATGTATCCCTTCGCTATGTGACGAAGGTGGCCGAGCTGCAAGAACCGGATATGATCCTGCTGCCAGGCACCAAGAGCACCATCGCCGATCTGCTGTGGCTTCGCCAAAGCGGTCTGGAGGCGGCGGTCAAGAAGGCGGCTGCCAAGGGGACTCTTGTTTTCGGCATCTGCGGCGGCTATCAGATGCTGGGAGCGACGATCCTCGACCCGCAGCGGGTGGAGGCGGCCGGCACCGATCGGATCGACGGAATGTGCCTTTTGGACGGAGAAACTGTATTTCTCGAAGAAAAGGTCCAGGCCCAGACCCGGGGCGTTCTGCAGGGCATCGAAGGCAGCCTTTCGGGCCTCAACGGTCTTTCCTACGAGGGCTACGAGATCCATATGGGAAGAAGCGGTGAAACGGCGGCGCCTGTCATCGGAAAGGGCAATGTCTACGGAAGCTATATCCACGGCATTTTCGATGCTCCTGCCATCTGCGACGGTATTCTTAAGGGATTATGCGAAAAAAAGGACATTCCCTTTGAATCGCTGGGAACCTTCGATGCCGCCGGCTACAAAGACCGTCAATACGACATCCTGGCCGATGCGGTACGGGCAGGGCTTGATATGGAGCTGGTCTACCGGATCATCAACAGGCAGGTGTAAGCATGGGTATGGTGCATCTTTATTGCGGAGACGGCAAGGGCAAGACCACGGCTGCTGTCGGCCTTGCGGTACGCTTTGCGGGAAACGGCGGTCCCGTCGTCTTCAGCCAGTATCTGAAGCCGGGCAATTCGTCGGAGCTGGCGGTGCTGCGCGGGTTGGAACAGGTCTCTGTTCTGGTCTGCGACGAGCCCTTTGGATTTTATAAGAATATGACCGACGAGGTCAGGGAAAAGGCGCGGGCTTCTTACAGCGCCCTGTTTCGCCGGGCGCGTGATCTGGCTCTGGCGCAGGGCGGCCTGCTGGTTTTGGACGAGCTTTGCGCTGCCTGTCGCTACGGCCTGGTTCCCAAAGAAGAGGTGCTGGCACTGCTCAGGCAGCTTCCCGAAGACCTGGAGGTGGTGATCACCGGCCGCGACCCGGACGAAGCCCTTTTGCAAAGGGCCGATTATATCACCGAGATGAAAAAGCTGCGCCATCCCTTTGATCAGGGGATCTACGCCAGAAAGGGTGTGGAGTACTAAAAATATACACGTATTTTGTATTTATGCACCATTTTTATGCATTTTGCTATTGAATTTGCCCGGAACCGGTGATAATCTTGTTTCACATACAGAGCTGCACGGAAAGATGCAGAGCTGCACGGAAAGATGCAGAGCTGCACGGAAAGAT
>JABUTE010000116.1 GCA_021443825.1 Bacillota bacterium | reverse complement strand
TTCTTAAAGCCCGAATCCGAAACAAATGACTCTATGATTCTATTCAGGCTTGCGGTGTGATAGAATGTTGCACAGCACATATATATAGAGAGAAGGAATTCTCATAGAAAAGAGAAAACGCCGTTGGGGTGACCACAGAGACGCCCGTTGTGTGCGGGATATCCCCGCTCTGCAGACTGTTATGATGCACTTGTGGCCGAACCGAACGGATTGTGAGGTCTATCTGAACGATAAAATTGACGTCACGGAGCTGCTGTGCTATCTGGATGCGAAGAACGCCTCTCATCCGGACTACAGGACCACGGTGTTTCACGCATTAGTGATGGCACTGGCCAGGATGTGTAAGGAACGTCCGCTGATGAACCGCTATATTCAGGGGCGAAGAACATATGAACGATATGAGGTCAGCATCAGCTTCGTGTGCAAGCGCCGCTTCACCGACAACGGAGAAGAGTCGCTGATGGTATTTGTTCCCAATGACGAGGATACGCTGGACAGCCTTAGCAGAAAGATCGTTGGGGAAGTCTGTGAAACTCGGGCGAGCGAACATACTGCCCATGGAATCGACAGGGTGCTGGATAATTTTACAAAGATCCCCAGAGTGCTGCTGATTCCAATTTTCAAGTTCATCAGGATTCTGGATTTTTGGGGCTGTGTCCCCAAAGCGCTGACCGACGGCGACCCGAACTATACCACCATCCTGGCCAGCAATTTAGGCAGCATTCAGTGTCCCTCGATCTATCACCACCTGAGCAACTACGGAACCAACAGCATCTTGGTCACTATGGGTACCGTTCACAAAGAGTCCGTGCTGACGCCCGACGGCAACTCGCAAATTCGCGACGTGGTCGACATTGGTGCTGTGCTGGACGAACGCATCGGCGATGGTTTCTACTTTGCCCGGAGCTTGAAGCTGGTGCGGCATGTGTTTGCACACCCGGAACTGTTGGATCTGCCCCTCGACGAGCCAAGCAACTACGATTATCGGTGAACGAGAGAAAAAGAATGAGCAACGTGACAGTAAAAACGCCGTGGGCAGAGCACATGGGTGATCTGCCGCTGCATATCGAATATTTTCAGGGAACTATGTTCGATATGGTTGAGTCCATTGCCGAACGTTATCCCCAAAATACAGCCTTTGACTTCTTTGGGAATGCCACTACCTATGCAGAGCTGGCGGAGCAGACCGTGCGCTGTGCCAAAGCCCTGCGTGCCATCGGCGTTCGAGAGAGCGATCGGGTCACTATTGCCTTGCCCAACTGCCCCCAGGCAATCTTTATATTCTATGCGGTGAATCTGGTGGGCGCAGTTGCCAACATGATCCATCCGCTGTCGTCGGAGAAGGAGATCGAATTCTATCTGAACGAGTCAGAATCCGCCGCAGCCATTACGCTGGATCTGTTCTATCACAAGTTTGAATCCGTTAGGAAAAACACCAAGGTGGCGGATATCATCATCGCCGGCGTAAAGGATGCCTTGTCACCCTTGCAAAAGGTCGGTTATATGCTTACCGGGGACAGAAAGGAGACGAAGATTCCCAAGAACGCGCCGGTCATTCGTTGGAAAGACTTTATGCGGCTGAGCAGATCTTGCTCTGATAATTTTCGCATTCAACGGAAAGCGGAGGATCCTGCGGTGATCCTTTATTCCGGCGGCACAACCGGTACAACGAAGGGAATTGTGCTGTCAAACCTGAATTTTAATGCGCTGGCTCAGCAGGTGATAACGGCAAACCCAATGTTCCGCCCGGGAGATAAGATGCTGGCAGCTATGCCGTTGTTCCACGGTTTCGGCCTGGGCGTGTGTATCCACACCATGCTGTCTCACGGCGGCCGCTGCATTTTGATACCCAGGTTTACTGCGGCAAACTATGCCAAACAAATCGAAAAATATCGGTGCAATTTTATCGCCGGCGTCCCCACGCTGTATGAGGCGTTGCTGCGGCTGCCCTCTATGGACGGCGTTGATCTGAGCTGCCTGAAGGGCGTTTTTTCCGGCGGCGATTCCCTGTACCCCGAGCTGAAAAAGAAATTTGACAGATTCCTCTATGATCACAAGGCGGACATTCATGTTCGGGAGGGCTACGGAACTACCGAAACCGTTACGGTCTGCTGCCTGACTCCGCCCCATATGTTCAAGGAAGGCTCCATCGGTCTGCCATTACCAGATACCTGCATCAAGGTGGTAAAGCCCGACACCGATGAGGAACTGCCTTACGGCGAAGAGGGCGAGATC
>JABUTE010000121.1 GCA_021443825.1 Bacillota bacterium | reverse complement strand
CCACAAATGCAAAACAAAAAGAAGAGGCTTTCCTCTTCTTTTTTCTTGCGTTCGTTATTCGTGTGTTCCGTTCTCATCATCCTGCAGCAGCTCTAAAAGCTCCTGGGCATGATAGATAATATGATCGGGCTTTGCTTCGCCTGTCGCCGTCTCCGGCGGAAACGCAACGCTCCAGCCCACCAGAGCCGTTTTGCAGCCGGCATTTTTTCCGCACAGGATATCCAGGCGGCTGTCGCCCACCATGATGGCCTCCTCCGGCGAAATGCCCAGCTTGCGCAAAGCGATCAGGCAGGGCTCGGGCTGGGGCTTATGCACATCGGTATCCTCCTGGCTGACGATGGCATCGAACAGGTCCTGCTGGTGAAACTCGTATTTGTTGCTCTTAAGAGACGCCCAAAGGCGCGAGGTCACGATGGCAAGCAGATACCCCCTCGCCTTCAGCTCCTGCAGCAGCTGCGGGATCCCCTCGTACAGGCGGGCCGTTCCGCTGAAATGATCCTGCTGAAAGCTGCGGTAATGCCTTGCCGACTCCTCCACCGGATACTCCGGAAAAAACTCAGCAAGAGCATCCTCCAGAGGCTGGCCGAAGGTGGCAGTCAGCACCTCGTCTGCGGGCGGCGTGATGCCGTAGGCCTTATAGACATTGTGCCAGGAATCCAGCACCAGCTGATTGGTATCGATGAGGGTGCCGTCGAAATCAAACAGCACTGCCTTGATCTTGCTCATTAGACCTCTCCGTTTCTGTGGGCATTGAGATAGGCGTTGATAAACATATCCAGATCGCCGTCGACCACGCCGGTCACATTGGCCGTTTCGGCGCCGGTGCGGTGATCCTTGACCATGGTATAGGGCTGGAATACATACGAGCGGATCTGGCTTCCCCAGCTGATCTGGCCGTAATTGCCCTTCAGCTGGTCGATGCGGTCTTTATGCTCCTGCTTGGCGAGAGCCATCAGCTTGGCATAGAGCACGCGCATGGCGTATTCCTTGTTGAGCCCCTGGGAGCGCTCGTTCTGGCAGGTGACCACGATGTTGGTGGGAAGATGGGTGATCCGCACGGCGGAATCGGTCTTGTTGACGTGCTGACCGCCGGCGCCGGACGACCGGTAGGTGTCGATGCGAAGATCCTCGGGCGCGATCTCGACCTTGATATCCTCGGGAAGCTCGGGAGTAACGTCTACCGACGCGAAGGAGGTCTGCCGCTTGGCTGCCGTGTTGAAGGGAGAGATCCGCACCAGACGGTGAACGCCCCGCTCCGCCTTCAGATAGCCGTAGGCAAACTCGCCGGTAACGGTGGCCGTGACCGACTTGATACCCCCCTCGGTGTCGCGCTGAAAGTCGATGACCTTCATCTTAAAGCCCTTGGCCTCGCACCAGCGGGTATACATGCGCAGCATCATTTCTGCCCAGTCCTGGGCATCCAGACCGCCGGTTCCCGGGTGGATGGAAAGGATCACGTTGCAGTCGTCGTATTCCTCGGTGAGCAGGGTGCGGACCCGCAGCTTTTCGGCGTTTTCGTCGAACTGAGCCAGGGTCTTTTCGGCCTCCTTTGCCAGCTCGGCTGCTTCTTCCTCCAGACCTTCGCCCTCGGCTTCCTCTGCCATATCCATGGAAATGACGGCCTCTTCTAACAGAAGGGCCAGGTCTTCGTACTCTGCGACTTGATTTTCCAGTTGTTTTTTGACCTTCATGCGGCTCTGGGCGCGGTCGATGTCGTCCCAAAAGCCTTTGGTTTCTACTTCGATCTCAAGGTCTGCGATCTGTTCTCTAAGGCCAGCCAGGTCAAAGAGACTCTCCCAGCTTTCGGAGAGCTTCCTCCTGCAGTGGCAGCCCGTTTCGTAAGGCCTCTATCTTAAGCATTTTTTTGCCTTTCCGAACCGCTTAGGCATTTCTGCCGCAGCAATTCTTATATTTTTTTCCGCTGCCGCAGGGGCAGGGGTCATTTCTTCCGGGAGTCTTCTCCACGCGGATGGGCTTTGGCTTTTCACCGCCGGCGTTGGTGGAGATGTTGGTGGGCCGTACGCCTACCTTAGGCCCTGCTGCCTTCGAAGACCTTGCCTTTTCTTCGTCGGCTGCGCTGGTCACCTCGTCTTTCTGGCTCATGTGCACCGTAGCAACCTGCCGGCGGTCGGCTCTCGTTTCGACGGTGATGGCCAGAATGTTGCGAACCATGTCTTCGCAGATGCTTTTGATCATCATGTCGAACATATCGGCGCCCTCGTTGGCATAGGCCTGGGCCGGGTTC
>JABUTE010000245.1 GCA_021443825.1 Bacillota bacterium | reverse complement strand
GCGATGGAAAAGCCGTTGGAGCCTCTGGCATTCTTGTGGACCTTTACGCCGTCTTCGTTCTCGATGATGATTCCTTCCACCTCTTTCGGGTCGCGAACGGCGATGCCCTGACGGGCGATTCCGTAGAGAATGGGAAAATCCAGCTGGGCATCGTTGGCATCCAGATCCATGAACAGCTCATAGACCTCGTCGACCACCTCTTCGATGCGGGCATCCTTCTTGTCGATCTTGTTGATGAACAGGATGGGATTCAGATTCTGCTCCAATGCCTTGGAAAGAACGAAGCGGGTCTGGGGCATGGGACCCTCCGAGCTGTCGACCAGAAGAATAACGGTATCGACCGTCTTGATGATGCGCTCCACCTCGGAAGAGAAATCGGCGTGGCCCGGGGTATCTACGATGTTGATCTTGTAATCCCCGTGAATAACGGAGCAGTTTTTGGAATAGATGGTAATGCCTCTTTCTCTTTCCAGATCGTTGGAATCCATGACCTGCGATTCCATCTCTTCGTTTTCGCGGAAGACGCCGCTCTGGGCGAGGAAGGCATCGACCAGGGTGGATTTTCCTGCGTCGACGTGGGCGATCACTGCAATGTTGATGATTTTTTCCTTTGCCATAATTGTAACCCTTATATTGATCAATACTTGATAACAAAAACAATATTCCCAAAATTATACCACGGATGGATTGGTATTTCTATATTTGCATCCGGATTATTTGTTCTTTTACAGGAATAAATGTGCTAAAATAGCATGTACGAAAGGAGCCTCCTATGCTGTTTACTATTCTCTGGCTGATCCTCACAGCCGTGATTCTGATCATTTCGACGCCCTGGGTCCTGTATGCGAAAAACCATCGCGACAAAAGCCCTGCGGGCGGCCCCCATCCCCTGATCGTTAAAGTGATCCATATCGTGATCCCTCTGATCGGCGCTCTGGCCGGCGCAAAGGTCGTGGTCAGGGGCAAAGAAAACATTCCCCAGGAGACCGCCTGCTTTACCGGCAATCATCAAAGCTATCTGGACGCGCTGGTCATTCTTCTTCACCTGGGAGACGTCAAGGCCTATCTGCTGAAAAAGGAGCTGATGTCGGTCCCCCTTCTCAACTGGTATATCGAAGCGACCAACTCGGTTCCCCTCGACCGGGAAAACGTTCGCAAATCGGTGGAATCCATCCGCGACCTGACCGAAAAGCTGAAAAACGGCGTCTCGGTTGCCCTGTTTCCGGAAGGCACCCGCAGCCACGGTCCGCAGATGGGAGAATTCAAGCCGGGCGCCTTTAAAGCAGCCCAGAAGGCACGCGTTCCCATCGTCCCCTTCGCCATCGACGGCTCCTATAAGCTGTTCGAAGAAAAGGGTCACATCCGGCCGGGAACCTTTCAGGTATCCGTGCTTGCCCCAATTCCTCCCGCAGAATACGATGGGCTTACCACCCAGGAGATCAGCGACCTGGTAAAAAGCCGCATTCAGGCCGAGCTGGAGCAGATGCGAAAATAAGCGGTTTTTTCAAAAATGAAAAATTCCCGGAACTCCTTAAGACAAGGAATTCCGGGATCTTTCTTTTTTGCTTTTAGGCAGCCATCTTGCTGCGAACGGAGCGATCCAGAATGAGCAGAACGACGGCGCCGATCAGCAGGGTGCCGCCGCAGGCTGCAAATACATAGGTGTAATTGCCGAACAGATCGAAGATCGCCGACAGGAAGAATTGAGAAACGGAAGTGAACATGGTATTGATGGAGCATTCCGTCGGATACAGCCGGTCGAACTGCTCTTTGGTAGTGCAGCTTCGAAACAGCAGCGGGGTCTGCAGAGCGGTGACCGCCATGATGACGCCGACGCTGAAGGCCGTAACGAACAGCACAGCATCCGCCTGGCTGAACAGAACGGCAAAGCTTCCGAGGCCGATAAAGGCAGAAGCCAGAATGGTCGACTTGCGGCCGCCGATCTTGTCGTTTAAGGGGCCCAGAACGGCTTTTGCAGCCAGATTGCCCGCCATGGAGGCAGAGACCAGCAGGCCGCCGAATTCCGCCGTTTTGCCCAGCTCTAAGGCAAATTTGGAAAGGTGCTGGGAAACACCGATGAACAGGGCAACAGCAAGAACGTAAAAGAACAGGATAGCAAGATCCAGGATCGAGCTTTCTTTTGCCAGGAATTCCTCCTTTTTCACCGTGCCTGCAGCGCCGGTCCTGCGCGCGGTAAGACCAACGTCTTCCGGGCTTCTGTCGATCAGGATCAGGGAGGCGAACA
>JABUTE010000313.1 GCA_021443825.1 Bacillota bacterium | reverse complement strand
TTCATTCCCTTCTTCGGTCCCTTTATCGGAGCGGTTCCCGCTGCCTTTATCGTGCTCATCGAAGATCCCATGAAGTGCTTATGGTTTCTGCTGTTCGTCATCGCGCTGCAGCAGGTCGACGGCAATATCATCGGGCCCAAGATCTTAGGCGACAATACCGGTCTTTCCGGCTTTGCCGTGCTCTTTGCCATCGTTCTGTTCGGCGGCCTGTTCGGCTTTGTGGGAATGGTGATCGGCGTGCCCCTGTTCGCCGTGATCTGCGACATTCTTTCCAAGATCGTCTATCTGGGGCTGAAGCGCAACGGCCGGGCCTATATGGTGGTGCCGGAGGCTTCTTCGGCTTTGCAGGAAGAAGAGCCGCTGCAGGAGCAGCCGGAATAAACGGCGCCGAAAAAACTGCCCTCCATCTGTCTGACCCTGCGGGCTCTGCCCGCAGGGGTCTTTATGAAAAAGCATTTGACGAAATGGCGCCTGCCGATATATAATTTTCTGACAAAAAATAAATGCATCACCCCTGTTTATTAAGGGATCGGAGTATCGAATGAAAAAACTGACTGCAGTGCTTCTGGCGCTGACCCTGGTTCTGGCTCTTGGCGGCTGCACCGAGAAGCTGGTCGATCAGACGAAAAAAATAGATACGGCAAAGGAGGGCGTTCTGACCGTCGCCATGTCTCCTGACTTTTTGCCCATGGAGTTCGTCAATATCGAAAAAGAGGGGCAGGAGCGTTTCGAAGGCTTCGATGTTTTTCTTGCCAACTATATCGCAGAGGATATGGGTCTGACCCTGGAGCTCGTTCCCATGGAGTTCTCTGCCTGCCAGTCGGCTGTTGCCAACGGAAAAGTAGATCTTTCCATTTCCGGCTACAGCTATACGAAAGAAAGAGCCGACCGTTTTCTTCTGTCCGACACCTATGTCGCCGGCAATAACGGCACGAAGCAGACCGTCATCGTGGCAAAAGAAAACGAAGGCAAGTTTGAAACGGCAGAAGATTTTCAGGGGCTCACCATCTGCTATCAGGAGTCTTCGCTTCAGCAAAAGCTGGCAAAGGCCCAGCTGAACCGCATCAGCATTCTGAAGGGCTATGCCGATCTGGGAACGGCCGTAGAGGCCCTTCGCTCCGGCTCCGTCGACGGGGTTGCTGTGGCAGAGGGCTATGCCAAGCTGGTCACCGCCCAGAATCCGGACTTTGCCCTTTCCGGCTTTTATTTTGAGGTGGACGACAGCTCCAAAGACAACGTGATCCTGGTAAAGCAGGGCAGCACGGCGCTGCTGACCGCGGTCAACAAGGCGCTTGCCAAGGCAAAAAAAGATGAGCTTTACGACGGCTGGTACGAAGAAGCAAAAGAGCTGGCCGCCCGTCCCGAGGCTTACCTTGGCACCTACGATGCCAACGGCAATGAGACCGGTTTGAAAAAGTAAAGAAGCATACCATCGATACGAACGGCGAGTCTTTGGACTCGCCTTTTTTATACACCCGATCTGGTTGATTATTCGAAATATTCAATATATATTAATTGTATTCGATATAATATGACAGCGAACCAATCAATACAGGAGGAACCATGGACCAATACAAAGCAGCGGCGCTTCAGGCCGTAGACGAAAAAGAAGACCTTATTCTCGACGTTTCCCACAAGATCTGGGAATATGCGGAGCTTTCCTTAAAGGAGTATAAGTCGGCTGCCCTCTACGTAGAAAAGCTGAAGGAAGAGGGCTTTGACGTGGAAGAGGGCCTTTGCGGCATCGATACCGCATTTCTGGGAAAATACGGCAGCGGCCGGCCTTATATCGGCATCCTCGGGGAATTCGACGCTCTGTCGGGACTTTCCCAGAAAGCAGGACAGGCGCAGATCGAGCCGATGGTAAAGGGCGGCGACGGCCACGGCTGCGGCCATAACATGCTGGGCGCCGCATCCTTCGGCGCTGCCATCGGCATTAAGAACTATCTGCAGCAGACCGGAGCGCAGGGAACCGTCATCTTCTACGGCTGCCCCGGCGAAGAGGGCGGCGCCTCCAAGGCCCTGATGGCAAGAGACGGCGTGTGGAATCAGCTGGATGCGGCCCTCACCTGGCACCCGGGCGACACCAACGAGGTCTCCAGCGGCACCTGCAATTCGTGCATTCAGACCATCTACAGCTTTAAGGGTGTATCTTCTCACGCGGCAGGAAACCCGGAGCGGGGCCGCTCCGCCCTGGATGCGGTGGAGCTGCTCAACATGGGCACCCAATTTTTGCGCGAGCACATGCCCTCCGATGCCAGGATCCACTATGCCATCCTCAATGCCGGCGGCAAGTCGCCCAACGTGGTGCAGGCGACGGCCGATGTGCTATATATGATCCG
>JABUTE010000135.1 GCA_021443825.1 Bacillota bacterium | reverse complement strand
AGAATACCGGGATAGACGGTTGCACGGGCTCCACGAGCGGTGGGGTGGTGCCAGAATGCCGGCTAGACGGTTGCTCGGGCTCCGCAGCCTGATCCGGACTCGGCGGCTTGACAATCTGAGCGGCGTTGCCCTATACTGAATTACACTTTTGCGGCGGGCACCCACAGCAATCCGGAGCGGGATCTGCCCCGATGGATGCAACCCCAGCAGCCACATATCTCTTTGAACACCAACGTTTCTGCGCTCTTATAAGGCATCGACTGATACTATGAAACTACGAAAAGCACTTGGAATCATCATCATATTGCTTGGCATTGCGCTGTTGGGCGCAGCGCTTTTGCTCTACCTGAACAACCGCCGGGAAGACGAAAACGCAGGGCTCGAGGCGGCAAACATGGTCGCCGACATCGAGACCCTGATCGCAGCCGGCCAGGCCGAAGAAGGGCCCTCGGCACCCGCTGCCGACCCCTCCCAGGATCCTCAGGCGCCTGCCTCCGAAGATCCCGCCGCCTCCTCCCAGCCCCAGGAGGTCGCAATGAAAAAGGGCTACGAATATCTGGGCATCCTGGAGATCCCGGCCATCGAGCGAAAGCTGCCCGTCATGGCCGACTGGGATTACGACCGGCTGACCTATGCGCCCTGCCGTCATTTCGGCGCTGTTGAAACCGACGACCTGGTGATCGCCGGCCACAATTATAACAAGCATTTCGGCTATCTGGGCAAGCTGACGGTGGGCTGCGCCGTCTACTTCACCGACATGGAGGGCAACTGCACCGAATATTCCGTGGTTTCAAAACAGAAGATGGATCCGGATGACGTAGATCCTGTGCAGAACAGCGGCCACGATCTGGTGCTGTATACCTGCACCCTGGGCGGAGCCTCCCGCATCACCGTTTTCTGCGACCGGGTGGAATAGGGGCAAGCGCTGCAAAAGGAGCAAAAGTTGCGAGCCCTCGGAAAGAAGCAGGGTATGCCACAAAAGGAGCAAAACGGCGCCCACGCGAAAAGAAGCAGGGTATGCCGCAAGAGGATCGAAAGGTGAACTCGTGCGCAAAGTAATTAACGCATGCCATGCAAGCGTATCGAAGCGCTACCGGCTGAAGCGAAAACGTTGCATCGCCTAAAGCCGATGCAACAGATATAAGCGCTCCATCGCCTAAACCCGATGCAACAAAAATAACCGCTTCATCGCCTAAGACCGATGCAGGAGACATGACCGATCCGCCTCCTAAGGCCGAGAGAACAGGGTGGCGCAATCGCATTGCTTTCGCCAAGAAATAGTACATCCGTTTTCATTGACCCCGGCCATGGATCCGTCTCTATCGGTTGCAGCCTTACCGTACATGCAGCTTTAGCTATAATAAAGCAGGAGGAACTGCCATGAAACACATCTGCACAAGGCTATCCGGCGACCGTCTCGAGCAGCTCACCCATCTGTATATCGGTTCCATGATCCTGCTGCTGCCCCTGGTCTTCGGCGCCGAGGGCTACACGAACCTGGTCAGCGTCAAGAAAATTGTCTTCTGGGGGTTGACCGCAAGCTTTGATGCGCTCTATGCAGTCTGCCTGATCTATCGGTATTGCAGAAAGAAGCACGCGGCTTCGGAGCAGGGCGCTCCGCAAGGGGGCTTGTGCGCTCCCGGCTATGAGCCTTCCTTCAGCTGTGCCAACGCCCCCGGCTCTGATCCTTCCGGCAGCAGCTGTGCAAGCAACACCGGTCCCGGGCCTTCTGCGGGCTGCAGCAACCCCCTGCAATCGGCCGCAGCCAAATCCTCTGTCGGCTGCTGCAATGATTGCACTACGCCCCTGCCTTCGGTCGGAGCCGAATCCTCTGCCGGCTGCTGCAATGATTGCACTACGCCCCTGCAATCGGCCGCAGCCAAACCCTCTGCCGGCTGCTGCAATGATTGCACTGCCCCCCTGCCTTCGGCTGCAGATGGGCCTACCGCCGCCCTAAGTCCTCGCACCCCTTTGCCCCAAAGAGGTCATGGCCCTAAAAACTTTGCGCTTTACGCCTTCATCGCCTATTTGCTATGGACTCTTTTGTCGGCGGTCTGCTCGCCCTACGGCCTGGTGGCCTTTACGGGACGCTTTCGCGGCATGGGCGCCTTTGCCATTCTGGCAGCCGGCATTGCCGCCATCTTCGTCAGCCGAAGCTTTCGCGCAAGCCGGCGCTGTCTGTACCTGACCTCCTTTGCGCTGCTGGTGCAGGATGCCATCGCTTTGCTGCAGCTTTTCGGCCTCAACCCTCTGGGGCTCTATCCCCAGGGCTATACCTTCCGGGATGCGGGCATCCGCTACAGCGGTTCTTACCTGGGCACGGTTGGCAACGCCGACCTGTTTGCGGCCGCTTTGGTGCTGGGCGCGGGCATAATGC
>JABUTE010000007.1 GCA_021443825.1 Bacillota bacterium | reverse complement strand
GTCATCCACCTCGGTGAGCATCAGGCCTTCGGCATTGATGATGATATCCGGATCGCCGGTGACGGTAACGGTTGTGCGGTATGTGCCCTCGCCGTCGGTGGCGATCCTGTTGCCCTTGACCGTAAGGCCCGAAATGTCGGCGCCTTCATTGCCGTAAGGAGCAAGCTTAAAGGTAAAGGTCTTGCGGGGAGCCTCCTTGGTTTCGCTCAGCTCGACCGTCTTTTTAACGGGAACCGTAAGGGTGACGGTGCCGGCGGGCTGCTGACCTGCCGGATCTTCGGCTACGGTAAATTCGGTATAGCCGCTGCAGGTCTCGTACATGATCGGATCGGTTTCGCTATCGTCGTAGGTGAGGGCGTTGATATCGATCCGATGGGTTCCCAAGGCCAGGGTCTGCAGATAGGAAGGCTTCAGGGTCACTTTGATGCTGCCTTCCTGCAGAATGTAGTTTTCGCCGGCCAGAGAATCGTCGTAATCGCACTCGGTGTCGTCGATGTAGACGTTTTCAAAGCGGCTTAAGGGAGCATTCAGAATAAAGGTGAGACCTTCTTCAGAGCCCTTCTGCCAGGTCTGGTCTTTGCTTGCGTCTGTCAGGCTGTATTCGGTATAGCCGCATACGGTGCACTGCTGATAAGAAACACCGATCTTCCATACATGGGCTCCGTAACCGCCCATCTCACTGGTTTGGGTAACGGTGCAGCCTGCGTTTTTGCAATAAGGATGCCAGTGATGTGTCTCATCCCCGCGCCAATCGGTGCCCCAGTCGTGCTCATGGGCGCCGAGAAAGACCGACCCGGCGAAGAGATACAGGCAGTCCTTCTGACCGTCGGAGTAGCTGGCTCTGTCGATGGTAAAGCCGTCTAAAACGACTGTGCCGGAATACTTTCTGTCTTCGCCAAATTGGAACTCATAGCCTTCGGCGGGCTTGAAGATCAGGCGTGCCTGATAGGTCTTCTGACTTTCAAAGGAATCGGAATCGCTCATTTCGCCATCTTCGAAGCTGAACCAGATGATCTGCGGCTCTGCCTCGACGGCATTGGCAGGAACGGTAGTAACAGTCACCGTCCGGTCGGGATTTGCACCTGCTGCAGGAACATTAAGCCCCGTAATGGTAACGGAGGTGATGGGAGTCAGGGTCTCCTCCGGCTCTTCTGTGTAGATATAGACCGGGCTTTGGGCCGATTCCGGGCTGATCCTGCTATCCATATTATCAGGATCCACTACCGTGACGGTAAAGGCATAGCTGTGGGAGCCGTAACGTTCCATGGCACCGCTTAGATCAAGATAGGTCTGATCATAGGGATAAGCGGAATAAAACCCTCTGGCCCCATCGATATACAGATCAATTTTATACTTCATTGCCGTCGGCACAGGATCCCAGGTCGCTTTCGTGCCGTCCCAGCGAAGATTGGTGGGAGCCGAAAGCGAATAGTCGGCATAGACAGCTGCCGGAATCACGGTAAAGACCATGAGCAGGGCGATGAACAGCGCGCCCATCCTTCGCAGTGATCTTGCTGTTTGCGTTTTCATAAGATATGGTCTCCTTTCTGTTTGCTTTATATCCGTTTCGCCGCAAGCCCCTTTTGGGGCAAGCTGCTCTTAAAGGGTATCCAGAAGCGCCACCAGATAGCTGGCGCTGGTCGAGCCGTAGATGAACTGGTCGATGAGACCGTCCCGTTTGGCCTGCTTCACCTGCTCGGCCACCTGCTGCTCTGCCTTTTCGTCGACCAGCAGGATGATCTTTACCGAGGGGTCGTTTTTCAGGATCTCGCCGCGAAGCTTCATCCGCTGCTCCAGCGTCCAGGGAGTATAGCCGGTGACCTCCAGCAGCACGCTGTTGGCGGCAAGCAGCCTGCATTGCTCAGCGACGTGCCTTGGGTCTTCTACTGTGCAGATTTGAAAATCGCCGCCGTTTTTCAAGGCGATCTCCAGCGCCTCGCTGTGAACGAAATTCTGCATATTGACAATGATGCGCTGCATCGCTTTGACCACCTCCGTTCCTGTAGACTTCTTTCTGCTCGGGTAACATGCCGTATTCGGCAATCAGGGCACACGCCCCGAGCCTTGCTTTAACCATAGCAGTATTTTCTTTTTTCTGCGTCCCCGATATCGGGGATAAACGGTCAAAAAAATCACACGTTTTTGAAAAATCCGTCCGCAGACATAAAAATTCCCCGGTTTTTGTGTCTTTTCACAAAAGCCGGGGAAGGAATAGAGAACGCTGCGACTGCTCAATATTCCGGCATGATGAGCCGGGTGCGCACGGCAAGGGCGCAAAGGGCCGTTACCGACGGGGCGCCTGTTTTTTCTTTTAGATGCTTGATGTGGGTGCGGGTGGTCTCGTATTCCACCTGCATCAGCTTTGAGATCTCGCTGATGGATCTTCCCTGCACGATA
>JABUTE010000232.1 GCA_021443825.1 Bacillota bacterium | reverse complement strand
GCGGATCAGCCTCTTACGGTGTTTACGATGATGGGAAGAAGAAACGCCGCCAGGCAGATCAGAAGAGCGATGTACATGGTCTTATGCCGGTTCACAGGGTTCCTCCTTTAATCTGATTCTACTATATTATTAACCCATACCTTCTTTCTGACCATGATGACGCCCAGAATGCCCTTCAAAATGTTCAGGCCGTGAACGATGGCAAAAAGGGGCACGATGCCGATATCGGTAAAGCGGGAGAGAATAAACGCTGCAGGAACCAGCACGCCGCAGACAAAGCCGCTGTCGAACAGGAAGATGAAGACAGCCTTTCCGCCGGAGCGCAGAGTAAAGTAGCAGGTGTTGACCAGCGCATTGATGGGGATCATGACAGATGCGACACGAAGAAGCTGCGTGGCCAGAAGCCGCACGGAATCGGTGGTATTGTAGGCCTGCGGAATATAGGGAGCCAGCAGACCCATGATCAGGCCGAGAACGGCGCAAAGGCAGACCGACATGATGATCAGACGGCGGTCTTCCTCCACGGCCTCCTTCAGCTGACCGGCACCCAGACGGTGGCCGACCATGATGGCGATAGTATTGCCCAGAGCGAACATGGCGCAGCTGAACAGATTGTTGACCGTGTTGGTGATATTGACAGCCGGGACTACATCGATGCCTCTGGTGGAGAAGCTCTGGCTCTGGAAGGTAGTTCCGAAGGACCAGAGGATCTCGTTTAAAAAGAGAGGAATGCTCATGACGGCCATACGCGAGAGCAGTACGGACGGAATCTTGAGGCTGGAGTAGACACCGCAGATAAAGGGCGCTTCCTCCCGGTGGGTATGGGTCCAGATGACGACGATGGCCATCTCCACCACCTTGGCCAGCACGGTAGCCAGAGCGGCGCCCACGACACCCAGCTGGGGAAATCCGAATTTTCCGAAGATCAGCAGATAATTAAACAGCGCATTGACGCAGACTGCGGTGATGCCTGCCTTCATGGGGATCACAGTCTTTCCGGAGCATTTCAGCGTTCCGGAATACAGCTGAACGATGGAAAACGGAACCATCTGGATCATGACCACCTTCAGATACTGGCGGGCATATTGAAAGGTCAGGCCGGGATCTACGTCACCGCTGCCCTCATGGATGAACAGGCGGATCAGCTCATCTCCCCAGAAGGTAAAGGCTGCCGAAAACAGAAGCAGATTGCAGGAGAGAAAGATCAGCTTGAACCGGAAGCTGCTGCGCACGCCGTCCAGGTTTTTGCTACCGTAGAACTGGGACGTAAAAATATCGGCCCCTTCGATGCAGCCGAAGACGCAGATATTGAATACGAACATCAATTCGTTAACAATAGCGACACCCGACATGGGCTCGGTGCCCACCTGACCGACCATCAGGTTATCCAGAAGGTTTACGAAATTGGTAATGACATTCTGTGCCAGAATTGGCAGCATGATGGAAAATGTTTTCTTGTAAAAGGCCTTGTCGCCGATGAGTGTGCTCTGCATCAGAGCCTCCTGTCATTGCAGATTAGTAGAAAACAGAGAACAGGCAGCATTATCCTGCCCAGTAGATGCATTCGAATACATCCTCGATCAGCCGTCCGTCGTAGATATACTGATCGGACTGGTATTCGCCGAAGGTGACCTGCAGACGAACGACGGTTCCCGAGCCGGTATCCTTCAGATCCAGATAGGTGTTGTTGTCGGAACGGACCACGGTGAAATGGGTTCCGGCAGCGAACTTGCGGGTGCGGGCGAAGGTGGTCTTCAGAGGATCGTCTACGACGGGAAGCTCCAGCTCTTCGGTCGATACCATCTCCAGCTCGCTGTACAGCTCATAGAACGGCTGCTGCGCGTCGAAGATTCCGTATTCACCGAAGGAATAGTGTCTGACACCGTAGAAGGTTCCGGCGATCTGGGTATCGAGGCCCAGGCAGACATCGGAAGGATCGGTCACGGTGCCGTCGTCCAGATAGCCGCCGATAGTCTCAAGATAGGCGGGGCGCCCGGTCAGATCGTATAAGGCGACCTGTCCGGCCCAGATCCCCTCCAGCGATACCAGAAGGATCCGGCTGCCGTCGGCGAGGTGCACCACATAATAATACGAGTTGACGGCCTCGATGCTGTCGTCGGTAAAGCTGCCCTTAGGGGTCTCGACCGTAAGAGAGGTCTGGTAGTAGTCATCCAGGTACTCGTCGTATTCGCCGGTGGTGATGATCGAGATGGGCTCTGCGATGCCGTCACCGTCAAGGTCGCAGAAATTCTGCCAGCCAAACAGCGGCGTTACATATTCTGCGGGAGGCGTCAGCTTATCGGTCTTAAGAAGACCGGGCACCTGATCTGCCATCAGAACGACCGTCTGGTCGCCGGCCGCATAGTAGGAAAGCTGATAGGTATTGAAATAAAAGGTCAGCCCCTGATAGCC
>JABUTE010000297.1 GCA_021443825.1 Bacillota bacterium | reverse complement strand
CTTCCACCGGAAGCGTCGATATCAGCTCCTTGCAGACCTATCGCAACAAGGGTGCCGTCACCCAGGGCTCCAAACGGGTCGAAGCGACGGCAGAGCTGCGTTTTTATCCCATCGTCAATAAGCTGGATGCCAATGCCTCCGGCGACGACCGGATCACGGAGCACGAATATTACGATGTAGACGGCGAGCTGTGCTGGCTGATCCAGATCCAGCTTCCTGCCGATACAGCCGATGCTGTGACGGTTACCGAAGCGCTTCCCGCCGGCATCACCCTGCAGCAGCTGCGAATGGAGATCGACGGTACTTCTGTGGCATCTGATTTTACCTGGACCGGCCAGCAGGCCACCTGCATAGCAGGCAGTCATACGGTCACTGCCGCAAAGAGCGGACAGACAGTCACCGTCGTCCTTGATCCTGCCTTTGTTTCGGATTATAAGAGCCATCGCATCGATCTTCTGGTCGGTGCCTCCGTCGACGATCTGCCCGCAGACGGCGCGGTGGATGTCTATACCAACACGGTCACCGTAACAGAGGGTGATCAGGAGCTGGGCAGCTGCAGCCAGACCCAGAAGATCACGACCAATCCTTACCACGAGGCCATTACTAAGACAGCCTCCACACCGGATGACAACACGGTCACTTATTCGCTGGCGATCAATCCCCAGGCGCGCGATCTGCTGCCCGGAAGCGATTCTCTGATCCTGACCGACGAACTGAAGTATTACAACCACGCAAACGATCCCAAGCTGATCATGCTGCAGCCCGGCTCATTGAAGGTCTACGAGCGGAATGCCGACGGCACCAAGGGCGATGAGCTGCCCTCGGGAACCGCGACCTATACCTATTCCACCCGCAGCGCCAGCAATTACAGCTACAACACGCTGGTCATCACCCTTCCCGATGAGGTGGCCATGATCGTGGAATATACCTATCTGCTTTCCGCAGACAGCGCCGGAGGCGTCTCTCTCGAAAACACCGCATCCCTGGAAGGCATCAGCGGAGGAGACGGGCAGAGCGCAAACAGTATCGAAGCCGAGATCGTTGACAGCGTAGCCGGCGCCGACCTGAACGGTGCCATCATCTATAAGCACGACAGCCGCGATATGGGCATCGGCCTTGAGGGCGCTGAATTCGATCTTTATAAATACGATCAGAATACCAACGATTACCATGAAAAAGTAAATACTGAACCGCTGGTGACCGATTCGACCGGTATGGTGACGGTCAGCGATCTTGCCTATAATCTTGCCTATAAGCTGGTTGAAACGGCTTCGCCAGAAGGGTATATCCGGGACGGCTCGCCATATTACTTCCTGCTTCGCGACATGCGCGATCAGACTGTCTATAAGCCGTCGAACTTTAAGGGCGACGAGCTGCTGGACGGCGCCCTGATCTACCGGCCCAACGTGTCGGAAAACACCTCTGTCACCGTAGAAAAGCAATGGCAGGATGAAAACGGCAACCAGGTGAACAAGACCGGCTCCATTCAATTTGAATTGTGGAGAACGGTGCAGCCGGCCGGCGCGATCTTGCCCACCAAGACCCTGACGGTGGATCTGAATAAATACTCGCAGCCGCTGTATGACTTTTCGGGAACCTATCCGCAAGACACGGTTCTGCAGTTTAAGGTGATCGAACCGAATGTATATCGAAAAGTGCCGGAGGGCATGACTGTTCCCAGTGGATGGAGTGTGTATGAGCTAGACCAGATCGCACCCCTTTCCAATATGACCAAGGTCACGACCTACGAACAGACCGGCAGCGGTCAAAGTCTGTATACCTTCACTACCACGTTTACCATCACGCTTGACAGCGATACGATGGTCGAGATGGCAGCCAATAAGTATTTCGGAGATAATAAAAATCAGTTTGGGGGAACCGTCGTTCCCGTCAGCGTGGTATCCACTCCCACGCCCCCCGAAACAGACGACCCTTACGATGAATATGTCGATACCTATACCGTCGCCGCCTCCAACAGCTGGCGCTGCACGGTAAACGATCTGCCCACCAAGGGCACCGTCAGCGGAGAAGCCGTTGTCTATACTTATTTCGTAAAGGAGGTCGGCACTGTCGCCGGGGCTACGCCGTCCTATTCCAACAACAGCGGCATCACCGAGGGCACCATCGTCATCACCAATACCCTGTCGGAAGAAGACAGCTTCGTGCTTCCCCAGACCGGCGGCATCGGCACCACCATCTTCTATGCTCTTGGCGGGTTGCTGATGGCAGGGGCAGTGATTCTTCTGGTCACGAAAAAGAAGATGTCTGCCGAAGACGACGAGGCATGAGCAATAAAACGATTCTTTTCGAATCGCAATATATCCGATCGAACGGAAAGGGCATATCCTCTTGCTCTTTTCCGATTTGAACACGACAGCCACAAGAATACTGACGCAAAGGAGAACCCTGTTATGCTTCAGAACAGAAAAAAAACATGCAGAAAGCTTACGGCG
>JABUTE010000186.1 GCA_021443825.1 Bacillota bacterium | reverse complement strand
CAGGGCCCAAGGCCCCGCAGGTTCACGACCAGCCAGGGCTACATCCTGCTGGTGGGACGCAACAACGTGGAGAACGATCACATCACCCTGAAGGTCGGGCAGAAGACCGACTGGTGGTTCCATACAAAGGATATTCCCGGATCTCATGTGGTGCTGATCTGTGAGGGCCGCGATCCGGATGCTGCGACCATGTACGAGGCAGCAGCCTGCGCAGCCTGGTATTCCAAGGGGCAGCAATCCTCCAACGTGGCGGTAGACTATGCCCAGCTGAAATACGTAAAAAAGCCTGCCGGCGCCAAGCCGGGAAAGGTGATCTTTACCAACAACGGAACGGTATGGATCGACCCCAAAGACCCCCAGGAAAAGTAGTCTTCTTTTCCTGGAAAATAACGACATCCCGCCTTCGGAAGACGTTCCGAAGGGCCGGGATGTTTTTTCGTTATAAGGAATACAGCAGCGGCTGCAGAAAATTGAACAGATAGCCGGTGCAGAGGATGCCCAGGGTGCAGATAGCGATAAACACAGCCAGCAGCTTTCGCTTCACCACCTTTGAGAGCATGATCACCGAAGGAAGAGACAGGGTCGTTACGGCCATCATAAAGCTTAAAAGCACGCCTGTCATGGCGCCCTTCGCAAGCAAGGCCTCAGCAACGGGAATCGTCCCGAAGATATCCGCATACATGGGGATGCCCAGCAGGGCTGCCAGCACCACGGCAAAGGGAGAATCCTTGCCTAAAAGCTTTACGACCAGCGCAGCAGGCACCTGGTTGTGGATCAGGGCGCCGATCGCTACCCCCAGAAGGATATAGACCCAGACGCGGCTGATGGTGGCGGCCAGTTGGGTCCATGCGTAGACAAGACGGTCAGACAGATCCATTTTCAGCGTGCGCAGGCTTTTCTGCTGGTCGGTCAGCTTTATGAAATCAGCCACCTGATCTTCCATCTGCAGCGTCTGGATGATCGACCCGCCTGCGACAGCGATCACCAATCCTAAGATCACATAAAGGATGGCGATGGACGGTCCGAAGACCGAAGTAAGCAGCACCAGTGAGCCAAGATCCACCATGGGCGACGAGATCAGAAAGGAAAAACACATGCCAAGGGGCAGCTCTGCCGACACGAAGCCCATAAAGATAGGAATCGACGAGCAGGAACAAAACGGGGTCAAGGTTCCTAAAAGCGCAGCAGCGATGCGTCCCTTAAGGCCGCCCAGCGGCCCCAGCAGCCGTTTTGTCCGATCGGGCGGAAAATAGCTTTGAATAAACGAGATGACATAGACCAGCACGCACAAAAGGGTAAAGATCTTGATCATATCGTAGATGAAAAAGGCGACATAGGCACCGACGCCGGAGGCTGTGGTGCCAAACAGCTGCTCACAGATCCGGTAGACGAGATCCTTCAGCCATTTCATGCCCAGTATCTGGTTTTGAATGAATTGCCACATGGTCTATTCCCCTTCCTTTTTCAGGCAGTCGCAGACCAATCCGCTCTTCGATGCCATCAGATGTGCCATGGCCAGCTGCCCGGCCTGCATGCCCGGCTTATTGACGGAATAGCGCATCCAGCGTCCGTCCTTGCGGGCCGAAACCAGCTCTGCATCCACCAAAAGCTTCATATGATGGGAAAGGGTCGGCTGCGAGATCTCCAGCTCTTTCAGAAGAACGCAGGCACAGGTCTCTTCGTCGCCCAGCATCTGCAGGATGCGCAGACGGTTCTCATCGCCCAGAGCCTTGAACATTTTCGCCATTTTTGTGTTATCAAAAAGGATATCCATAGATCACACCAGCTTTGCAAGGGTCTTCTTGATCTGCTTTACGGAAGGTACCTGCCCCGGAAACAGCACCAGATCGTCGATCAGGATGGCGGGAGCCGTCATGATGCCCAGCTTTACGATCTCGACAAGATCGGTGATCTTTTCGATCTGCGCATCAAGGCCCATTTCAGCAACGGCGATCTTCAGGTTTTCCATAGTCGTTTCGCAGCTGTCGCAGCTGCCTTCGGATCCGATCACTTTGATCAGCATAATGACCTCCTAATTATGAAGCTTTACGGGAAGACCGACGCAGGTCTTCCATGCGTTGTTGATCGTTTTAAGCAGCTGGATGCTGACCCTTGAGATCATCACCATGCAGCTTTCTTCCTTCGGCGAGCAGGGCTTGTAATCGATCCGGTCGGTGACCACATCCACCTGATACCAGCAGTCATCCAGAAGGGCAAAGCCCTTGATACGAAAGCACTGAGGAAGGATCTCCTTTAAAAAGCTTTCGAAGGCGTCCTTAGGGACCGACTGTTCAAAGGAGATGGAAAAGGTCTTGGGACGGTTGGTAGCGTTGATAACGGCCTCCTCGGAAGCAGCCCAATGATAATCACGAAGATCCAGCTGCAGATAATGATCGTCGATGGCGCCGAAGGTGGTCTCGGTGACCAGAATATCGGGATTGAGCTTGAGGATCTCTTCTTTTACTTCGGCGAT
>JABUTE010000099.1 GCA_021443825.1 Bacillota bacterium | reverse complement strand
GGGTCTTCGCCGGCCGGCAGCATATTGATGAACTCGTTGCAGATGAGAATGGCAGACTTCATCTTATTCTTGGAGGCGCCGGGATGTACGCTGATGCCGTTAAAGCGGACGCGCACGCTGGCGCCGTTAAAGTTTTCGCATTCCACCTTGCCCAGGGTGGACCCGTCCAGGGTATAGGCAAAGTCCATGCCGAAGCCTTCGATATCAAAGCCGCGGGAGCTTCTTCCGATCTCTTCGTCGGGGGTGAAGGCGACACCGATGCGGCCGTGGGGAAGCTCCGGGTGCGCCTTCAGGTACTCGACGGCAGTCATGATCTCAGCGATGCCTGCCTTGTCGTCGGCGCCAAGCACCGTATTGCCGTCGGTAATGATCAGGTCCTGCCCCTTGTAGTCCTCAAGAAAATCGAAGATGGCAACCGGAGTTACCGCGCCGTTTTCATGGACGATGTCGCCACCCTCGTAATGAATGATCTGCGGCTTTACATCCTTGCCGTTGGGCACCGTGTCCACATGGGCGATGAAGCCGATATTGGGCATGGAATCATCGGTGGCGGCAAGAAAGCCATACAGCTGGCCGCTGGGGCTTCTGTGGATGTTTTCCAGGCCCAGCTGCGCCATCTCTTCTTCCAGAAGGTTTAAGAGCAACGTCTGTCCGGGGGTGGTGGGAATGGCGTCGGAGCTTCCGTCCGAATCGGTGTAAAAGGCGACATAGTTTAAAAACCGTTGAAGGATATCCATATTCTGTTACCTCGAAAAAAACCGGAAGCCCGAAGGCCTCCGGTCATATTGTTTTTAATAAGAATTAATAGAGGGGCTGACGAGCTTCTGCTTCTTTGAAGTTATCGTAGACCTCGCCGTCGATGACGGTATACTGGCAGCGGCTGAAGTTGCTGAAGGGATGACCGGTGAAGATGGCCAGGTCGGCATCCTTGCCCACCTCGATGCTTCCCATCCGGTCGGCCAGGCCCAGATGCTTTGCGGGTCGGATGGTGACCGCTTCAAAGGCAGCCTGCTCAGACAGTCCGTGGGCCATTGCAAGACCTACATGCATGGGCAGATACTGGGTATCGCCGTTGGCATCCTCGGTCAGCATGAAGTTGATGCCGGCCTCTTCCATTTCGGCGGGCATTTCCAGACGTCTGTTCCAGATCTCGAACTTGGATCTTGCCATGGTGAGAGGTCCGACGACAGCCGTTACGTTATGCTCCTTCAGGAAGTCCAGGATCATCCAGCCTTCGGTGCAGTGCTCGATGGAATAGTCCAGACCGAATTCCTCGGCAACTCTTACATGAGTGGCAACGTCATCGGCTCTGTGGGCATGCATGCGGCACTTCATTTCGCCGCGAACGACAGGAACCAAAGCCTCCAGCTTGAAATCGTACTTGGGGGCCTTCGAAGGATCGGTCTCTGCAGCCTTCTTGGCGTCGGAATAGTTCTTTGCCTCCTGCAGGGTCTGGCGCAGCAGTGCAGCGCTTCCCATACGGGTGCTGGGCAGCCGCTTGTCGCTTCCGTAGCGGTTTCTGGGATTCTCACCCAGAGCGAACTTCATGACCTCGGTGCCGGGAAGAACCATGTCACCGATGAACTGAGCCTTCTTCAGCTTGAAGGAATTGCCGATGCCGCCGATCAGGTTGGCAGAGCCGGGCAGCATGCAGCAGGTGGTGAAGCCGGCTTCTCTTGCCAGCTTGATACCGTTTTCAAAGGGATAGAGAGCATCGATGGCGCGAACGTGGGGTGTGATGGGATCGGAGATCTCATTGCCGTCGATCTGGCTGTTTCTGTCTCTCATATCGTTGAAATTGGAGATATGGGTATGGGCGTCGATCAGGCCGGGAGTAACCCACTTGCCCTTTGCGTTGATCACCTTTGCATCCTTGGGAATATCATATTCCTGGCCGACATAGACGATCTTGCTGCCTTCGCAGACGACGATCCCGTTATTGATGGTCTCGCCGGTAACGGTGACGACCTTTCCGCCTTTAATTACAAGCATTGTTATGTTCTCCTTTACTGAATTATCGCCGGCTAGTAGAGAGGCATTCTCTCTGCTGCATCCTTAAAGTTGTCGTAGACCTCACCGTCGATGATGGTGTACTGGCAGCGGCTCATATTGCTGAAGGGGTGACCGGTAAAGATGGCCAGATCGGCATCCTTGCCCACTTCGATGCTTCCCATTCTGTCGTCGACGCCAAGCCACTTGGCGGGACGGATGGTAACCGCCTCGAAGGCAGCCTGTTCAGACAGACCGTGGGCCATGCAAAGACCTACATGGATGGGCAGATACTGGGTATCGCCGTCGGAATCGGCGGTCAGCATGAAGTTGATGCCTTCGGCTTCCATTTCGGCAGGCGTCTCAAGGCGTCTGTTCCAGATCTCGAACTTGGCTCTGCTCATGGTGAGAGGTCCGACGACGGCAGTTACGTTGTGCTCCTTGAGGAAGTCCAGGATCATCCAGCCTTCGGTGCAGTGCTCGATGGAATAGT
>JABUTE010000124.1 GCA_021443825.1 Bacillota bacterium | reverse complement strand
TACGCAATTTCGCCCTGCGTATCGTGATCCTGGGCCTTGCCGTGATCCTTGTGGTACCCTGCAGCACCCACTTCGTCGATGCCGTCTGCTCCGATTACCTGCAATACGTGGAGGATACCATCGAAGAGACCGATGCCGGTGCCGGTAAGATCAATGAGGTCATGAACAGCGAAGGGGAGGAACCGTTTTTCGACCGGCTGACAGCCGCCTTGAAAACGGCGCTGCAGGGGGTGAACGACCTGCTCAATTATTTTAAAAACATTCTGAAAAAATGCATCACCTCAGTGGCGATTCTCATTCTGACAAATTTCGTCATCCCTGTTGCCGTGATGCTGCTGTTTCTGTGGCTCTTTAAGGAATTATTCCACATTCAGTTTTCTATGCCTGCTCCGCCCGTAAAGCAGGCGGCTTCCTCTTTCGCACCGGTAAAACAGGAGGCCCAGGATGAACAGTAAAAGAAAGCAGCAACTGCTCAACGGCTTATGCGTTCTGCTGGCCCTTGCCATCGCTGTCGTTACGGCTGCAGGCCTCAGCCACAGGAAAGAACGGGAAAAGCTCTCTTATCAGGACGGCATCCAGTCGATCGACCCCGATACCATCTATCTGCAGTCCAGCAAGGTGGAGGTGCAGTTCGGCGAAGTGCTGCTCAGCGGTCAGAAAGAGACCCGCAAGCTGATCGTCAGCGAGCAGTCGGGCACGGTCACGACAACGATTACCGACCGTCTGATCAACAAAATGGATTATGATTTTTTGAAGAAGACCCAGGATGTGACCTATACGGGAAAGGGATATTTCGTCGTCGATCTGGACCGTCTGGAAGAAAGCTCCATCGTGCAAGACAGCAAAAACAGAACGGTGACCATCTTCATCGACCATGCCTACCTGCAGGCCATCGAGATCGATCCCGATAAGATCCTGATCGCCGATGTAAAGCAGGGGCTGCTTGCCAGAGGCAATATCGAGCTGACGGTCTCCGATTACAATGCCATCGAAAAGGAGCTCCGCTTCCGCCTGGAAAAGGCATTTAATACAGCGGAAAACGGACAGAAGGCAGATACGGCAGCGCTGGAGATGGTCAAAGCCATCTATCAGCCTCTCGTTACCGCCATCGACAGCCGCTATACGGTCATCGTAAGCTTTCGTTAGAATATAAGCCTACATAAGATATAAAAAGCCGAAAGGATCACTCCTTTCGGCTTTTTTGTTTGGGGCACCGTTATTTAAAAGACAGGCGACCCAGTTCTTCCAGGTCTTCTTTGGTATCCACGTCTTTCAGTTCCCGATCGCAAGGAACGGGAAGCAGCCGTACCCGCTGGGGATGGGCTTTGGCGACGGCCGAGCCTCCTTTGCCTTCCGGAAGATGGGCAAGGTCGCTGAACAGATCGGAGGGAAAGATCACGGGAGATCCGGGGCTGCCCTCGAATGCAGGGCGCCAGATGCAGGCCGGCATGGCAGCAGCGCTGAGCAGCAGGGCCTGCAGCGTAGAAGAAGAAAGCAGCGGCTGATCGGCCGGAAGAAAGGCGCACCGGTCGACAGAAGGGCCGATGGTCTCTATGCCAAGGCGCACCGTATCGCTGCGCAGGGGAAGCTGGTGCAAAAGCACCGGAACCTGCCGCCGGCGGCAGATGGCTTCGATCTCGGTGTGGCGGGTCACCACCAGCACCTCGGCAAACAGCCCCTCTGTCATATCGATGGCATGCTCGATGAGAGGCTTTCCGCGAAAGTCGGCCAGCAGTTTATTTCCTCCGAAACGCTTTCCCATTCCCGATGCCATAAGGATACAGCCTGCATTGCCGAAGGGCCTTTGCAGATCGATGAAGAAGGCCTGGCTGAGGGCGCTGCCGGGGGCTGGCTCCATATCCTTGCGCTGCAGAAGGGCGCAGGGCGGCCGATGAAAGTCATGGGCAGCCGATTCTTTCTGCGCTGAGACATGAACTCCTCCCAGGCGCTGCAGGTCGCTGATCTGGGCCCAGAAGGGAACGGTCTCTTCCAGTTCTTTCAAAAGGGGGACGTTTTGCTGCCGGTCTCCGGTCAGAACAAGAAAGGGAGTGCCGCAGGTATGAAAGGCCCGCCAGATAGCATCGGCAGAAAGGGATGCGGGGGAAACTTCTTTGAAAAGCATAAAAGCTGAACGGCTCCTTTCTTTTGGGTGCAGTGCAGGAAATATCCTGTTCGGGCAACAGCTAATGAAATTGCATATTCATTAAATAACGATGTTTATTGTATCAAATAAACTTTTCAAAAACAAGGGCGGCCGATATAATATAAAGTGTCCTGTTATGTTCAAAACACACAAGGAGCTTTTATGATCACCATACAAAAATATGTAAGACCTGCATCCTTAGAAGAGGCTTACCAGCTCAATCAGAAGAAGAACAATCTGATCCTGGGCGGAATGCTCTGGACCAAGATGATGACAAGAAGCATCGATACGGCCATCGATCTTTCCGGTCTCGGGCTGGATACCATCGAAGAAACGGAAG
>JABUTE010000224.1 GCA_021443825.1 Bacillota bacterium | reverse complement strand
TTGCTGACTTTTGCAGCGTGCTGCGAAGATGTCTGAGGACCTTCCTGGGATTCCAGCACGGCCAGCTTTTCTTCTGCCGTTTCCAGCACCGACCGGGGAACACCTGCAAGCTTTGCCACATGGATGCCGTAGCTTCGGCTGGCGCTGCCCTCCACAATGCGGTGCAGGAAGACGATATTTCCGTTTTCTTCGGATACGTCTACATTGAGATTGCGCACGCCCTGCACTGTCTCCGACAGTGCGGTCAGCTCGTGATAATGGGTCGCAAACAGGGTCCGTATGCGAAGGTGCGGTCTTGTGAGATGGTCGACCACAGCCCATGCGATGGAAAGACCGTCCCAGGTGCTGGTGCCTCTTCCGATCTCATCGAGAATGACCAGGCTCTTTTCGGTGGCAGTATTAAGGATATAAGCAAGCTCCGACATTTCCACAAAGAAGGTGGACTGGCCCATGGCCAGGTTGTCGGAGGCGCCGATACGGGTGTAGATCTTGTCGCAGATACCGATCCTGGCGCTGTCTGCCGGAACGAAGCAGCCCGCCTGCGCCATGAGCACGATGAGGGCCAGCTGGCGCATATAGGTGGATTTGCCCGCCATGTTAGGCCCGGTGATCAGCAGCATGGAAGCATCCTGCCGGTCCATGTAAAGGTCATTTGGCACATAGACCCCGTCGCGAATGGTATTTTCGATCACCGGATGACGCCCCCTGGTGATGACGATCTCATCGCCGTCGCTCATCTGGGGTTTCACATAGCCAAGCTTGACTGCGCTTTCGGCGAAGCTGGCAAGAACGTCGGTCTCGGCAAGGGCCTGTGAGGTGGCCTGAATCACGCTGCTCTGCTCGAGGGCCATCTGGCGAAGCTGGGAAAAAAGCCTGTATTCCAGCTCGTTGATCTTTGCCTGGGCATTGAGAACGATGCTTTCCATCTCTTTCATTTCAGAGGTGATATAACGCTCTCCGTTGACCAGAGTCTGCTTCCGGATGTAATTATCGGGAACCAGTCCGGCATTGGACTTGCTGACTTCGATGTAATAGCCGAAGACCTTGTTATAACCAACCTTAAGATTGCGGATGCCGGTGCGTTCCCGCTCGGTCACCTCAAGACCGGCGATCCATTGCTGGGCATCGGAAGAAGAAGCCTTCAGCTCATCCAGCTCGCTGCTGTAGCCCGGTTTGATCAGCCCTCCCTCACGAATGCTGAAGGGAGCCTCTTCGATCAGAGCCGTTTCGATGGCATCGCATAGCGGCTGCAAACTGTCCATGCGGCTGCTCAGCTGCGCAAGCAGGCTGCTTTGGGTATCGGAAAGCTCTGCCCGGATGGTGGGGATCTGGGAAAGGCTGGTCTTTAAGGCAAGCAGGTCGCGGGCGTTGGCTGTACCCATGGAGATCCGGCCGCAAAGGCGCTCCAGATCGTAGATGGCCTTTAAGGCCTCTCTCGTGTTGTTTCGCACGATGATATCGCTGCAGAAGGCATCTACCGCATCCAGGCGGTCATTGATCATCTGCAGGTCGTTTAACGGCTCACGCAGCCATTGCTTCATCTTGCGGGAGCCCATAGCGGTGCCGCACCTGTCCAGAACGCCCAGAAGAGAGCCGTTCAGCTTGTGGTCGAACAGCGTCTCGGTCAGCTCCAGATTGCGAATGGTCGCCTTATCAAGACTCATGGAAGAAGACATGCTGCAGATGCGAACATCGCTCAAATGGGTCATCTCCTGCATCTGGGTGGTGCGCAGATATCCCAGCAGCGCTCCTGTGCTTCGAAAGATTAAAGGCACGTCCTCTTCGGCAAGACCTTTTGCCTTCAGGGCGTTTCTTCCGTAGTGAGCGGTAAGGCTCTCCAGGCAGCAGCCGGCATCGAACAGATCGCCCTGGGGCACCGAGATGAGAAGCTTGTCGAAATAGGCCTGCTGCTCCCACAGCCAGGGGGCTTCTTCTTCGGACGCGTCGGTGATGATCTCATGAGGCGCGATCTTGACCAGCTGGCTGAGCAGCTTATCGTGGGTGGGATCGTCCTTCAGCTGCATGGCGAAGAACTCGCCGGTGCTGATGTCGGCCCAGCTGATGCCGCTGTCATTGCCCTGCAAAAAGATGCTGCAAAGAAAATTGTTTTCTTTTTCACTGAGCATGTTCTGGCTGATCACGGTGCCCGGTGTTACCACGCGTATGACCTGCCGCTCCACAATGCCCTTGGCCAGGGCAGGATCCTCCATCTGCTCGGCGATGGCGACCTTATGGCCGTGCTCCAGAAGCCTTGCCAGATACGTATCGACCGCATGATAAGGAACGCCGCACATGGGCGCTTTTTCTTCTTCTCCGCATGCCTTTTTTGTCAGCACCACATCCATGTCGCGGGAGGCGATGATGGCATCCTCCCAGAACATCTCATAAAAGTCTCCGAGACGGAAAAAAAGGATGCAGTCTTTATAATTCTGTTTCACAGCAAGATATTGCTGCATCATCGGAGTCAATGCCATGATGATACCTCTAAGCCCTAAGATCCAGACCCTCATGAGCCTGCGCAACAACACCGTCGATATCGATGTGCGCCGCCCTGGAAGGCTCCCGGCCCTGCAGGGGCTTGGTAAGAAGCAG
>JABUTE010000154.1 GCA_021443825.1 Bacillota bacterium | reverse complement strand
GGGGCGAAAGCTGGAAGATCCGGTTCGTGAACCGGCTGGACCGGGATACCTCCGGCCTGGTGATCGTGGCAAAAAATGCCCACGCACAGGACTTTTTAAGCGATGAGATGGCAGCCAACCGGGTGGAAAAGATCTATTATGCCCTGGTGCACGGCATCGTCACCGAAGACGGCACCGTCGATGCCCCCATCGGCAAAGACGAGAACCATGCGGCAAGGCGCCATGTGACACCGGAGGGCTATCCCTCGGTGACTCATTACCGGGTGGTGGAGACCTTTGTCACCCCGCCGGGCTCCACCGGACGGCTCGACGGCTACAGCCTTCTTCAGCTGAAGCTGGATACCGGCCGCACCCATCAGATCCGGGTGCATATGACCCATATCGGCCATCCCCTGGTTGGGGATGAGCTCTATGCCCAGCTGTACGGCTATATGGAAAATCCTTCCTGGATGCCCCGGCAGGCTCTGCATGCCGCAAGCCTCGACCTGACCCAGCCCATGAGCGGCAGCCACGTTCATGCCCAGGCACCCATGCCCTCTGATATGGAGCAGGCCATCGCCTATCTCCGAACCCTTACGTTATAATTTTTTTTATATATGGATTCAAACGATTCGATAAAAGGAGCGGTACAAATGGATTGTATCAAAAAACTGACGGAGGAATATTCCGGCTATCTTCGGGACGAATCAAGAAGCACCGGAGAAGCGGATTCCATCGCCTTTCCTTGCAGCGAAGAAGAGGTCGCTGCCATTTTAAAGGAATGCCATGAGGCAGGCACCAGGGTCACCGTGCAGGGCGCCAGAACAGGCCTTGCGGCAGCGGCAGTGCCCCGGGGCGGACTGATCCTCAATATGAGCAGAATGAACCGGGTGCTGGGAATGTCCTGCGAAAACGGAACCTATCTGCTGCAGGTGGAGCCCGGTCTTTCGCTGCTGGAGCTGCGCAAGATGATCGGCTCTAAAAAGTTCGATACGAAACATTGGACAGAAGGATCCAAAGAGGTCTATGCCCGGTTCGTAAAGGACGGCGAATTCTTCTTTTCGCCCGATCCTACCGAGGCGACGGCAAGCATCGGCGGCATGGTGGCCTGCAATGCCTCCGGCGCCCGAACCTACAAATACGGACCGGTTCGCCCCTGGGTAAGCAAGGTCTCCATGGTGCTGGCCGACGGAAGGACCCTTACCCAAACGCGGGGCGGCGCCCGGGCAAAGGGCCTGGATGCCGTGTTTCCCTGCGAAGACGGCAGCAGCCTTTCCGTAAAGCTTCCCTCCTATACCATGCCTGTCGTTAAGAATGCCTCCGGCTATTACATCGAGCCCGATATGGAGCTGATCGACGTGCTCATCGGAAGCGACGGCACCCTGGGGGTATTTACGGAGCTGGAGATCGCCCTGCAGCCTCTGCCCCCCTTCGTATGGGGCGCTTCTCTTCTGTTTGATAACGAAGAAGCTTCTTTGGACTTTACCGAACAGATCCGCGGGGCAGAAGGGCTGGCGGCCCTGGAATTCTTCGATGCCGATGCCCTCGATATTCTGCGGCAGCAGAAAAAGCAGGGGGCTGCCTTTGCTGCTCTTCCCCAGATCCCGCCTCAGGTCAACAACGTGATCTATGTAGAGATCCATGCAGCCTCCGAGGCCGAAGCCCTGGAAAGACTCTTTCTGGTGGGCGAGACCTTTAAGGCGGTGGGCGGCAGAGAAGAGAACAGCTGGATCGCAAGAGACGGCAGCGAGCTGGACCGGCTTCACTTCTTTCGCCATGCGGTTCCCGAAAGCGTCAACATGCTCATCGATCAAAGGCGCAAGGCAGGGCTCAACATCACCAAAATGGGCTCCGATATGTCGGTTCCCGACCACTGCTTAAAAGAGATGGTCGCCGTATTCCGCAAGTCTCTTACAGACCACGGCTTTCAGTCGGCCGCCTGGGGCCATATCGGAAACAACCACATCCATTTCAATTTGCTGCCCCAAAGCGAAGCGGAATACAAAGAGATCAAGCTGCTCTTTCAGGAATGGGCAGCCTGGGTCAGCAGCCACGGCGGCGCCGTTTCTGCCGAGCACGGCGTGGGAAAGCTGAAGGCCGGTTTTCTTACCGTCATGTACGGCGAAAGCTATATCGACGAAATGAGAGCCTTGAAGAGGGCCTTCGATCCCAAATGGCAGCTGGGCGACGGCAATATGTTTACCGAAAAGGAGGGGATCTAAATGAATATCATCGTATGCATCAAGCAGGTTCCCTCCACCAACGAGGTTCGTCTTGACCCGGTGACCGGAACCATCGTTCGCGACGGCCGCCAGTCGGTCATCAATCCCTTTGATACCTATGCCATCGAAGAGGCCGTTTGTTTAAAGGAACAGCTGGGTGGCAAGGTCACTGCCCTTTCCATGGGGATCCCGGCAACGGAGCGTCTGCTTAGGGATGCCATGGCAAGAGGGGTCGACGAGGCAGTTCTTTTGACTGACCGGGCCTTTGCCGGTGCCGATACTCTTGCTACCTCATATGCCCTGTCTTTGGGGGCGCGTCATATCGGAAGCTTCGATCTGATCATCTGCGGAAGGATGGCAGTGGACGGCGATACGGCCCAGATCGGACCGGAGCTTTC
>JABUTE010000011.1 GCA_021443825.1 Bacillota bacterium | reverse complement strand
GGAATATCCTTGATATAGTCGGTATGGCTCATCCAGAAAACGGAACCGTTTTCCAGCTCGGTGCCGGTCACCTCTTTGCCGCCCAGACCGATGCCGGCCAGAACGCCGGAGCGGTCGTCAACGGTAACATCGGTGTGACCGTATTCGCTGACGGGTGCGGTGGCAACCACGCCGCCCAGCTGGTGAGCCAGCAGCTGCGCACCGTAGCAGATGCCCAGAATGGGCACGCCCAGCTTATAGATCGCGGGATCTGCCTGAGGAGAATCGTCTCCGTAGACGCTGTTGGGTCCGCCGGTAAAGATGATGCCCTTAGGATCCATCTCTTTGATGGTCTCTACGGGAAGGGTGTAGGGATGTACTTCGCAATATACATTGTTTTCGCGGACGCGGCGGGCGATCAGCTGGTTATACTGTCCGCCAAAGTCCAGTACGATGATTTTTTCCATTGGGTCCTCCGATCCTCTATACGCGAATTGCCTCAGTGGTCGCAGTAGCCATAAAGTCTTTTTCCTTCTCCAGCACTGCTCTTACCTTCTTTACATAACGTTCGGTCTGAACGGATGCAAGGCCGCTGAAGCGGCTGCCCTTGATGATGGCCAGGATCTCTTCTTTGGTGAGGCCGAAGACGGGATCGGCGGCGATGCGGTCGATGAGATCGCAGTCGGCGCCCTCTTCCTTAACGGCAAGGCCGGCAGCAACGGCGTGATTGCGGATGGCTTCGTGAAGCTGCTGTCTATCGCCGCCTCTCTTGACACATTCCATCATGATGTTTTCGGTGGCCATGAAGGGAAGCTCTTCCATCAGATGCTTTTCGATCTGCTTGGGATAGACCTTCATACCACGGATAATATTGTTATACAGGTTCAGGACCCCGTCGATGGCCAGGAAGGCTTCGGGAATGCTGATGCGCTTGTTGGCAGAGTCGTCCAGCGTTCTTTCCAGCCACTGGGTAGCGGCGGTGATGGCCGGGTTCATGGCTTCTGCGATGACCAGGCGGGAAAGAGAAGCGATACGCTCGCTGCGCATGGGATTGCGCTTATAAGCCATAGCAGACGATCCGACCTGCCCTGCTTCGAAGGGCTCATCGAATTCCTTCTTGTGCGACATGAGACGCATGTCGCTGGAGAACTTGGTGGCGCTCTGGGCGATGCCCGACAGCATCGACAGGACGAAATAGTCTACCTTTCTGCTGTAGGTCTGACCGGTCACATCGTAGTTTTCGGTGAAGCCCATCTTTTCGGTGACCTTCTTTTCCAGTGCGAAGACCTTCTCTTCGTCGCCGTTGAACAGCTCCAGGAAGGAAGCACCTGTGCCGGTGGTGCCGCGGCAGCCGCGCAACTTCAGGTTGGAAGCCACATGGTCGAGATTCTCCAGGTCCATCATCAGGTCCTGCAGCCACAGGGTGGCACGCTTTCCGACAGTGGTAGGCTGCGCCGCCTGGAAATGGGTATAGGCCAGGGTCTCCAGATCCTTATACTTTTCGGCAAAATCAGCAACGCCCTCGATAACGGTCAGCAGCTTTTTTCTGACCAGCTGCAGGGCATCCTTCATGATGATCAGATCGGTGTTGTCGCCGACGAAGCAGCTGGTAGCACCCAGGTGGATGATGGGCTTTGCCGCGGGGCAGACCTGTCCGTAGGTATAGATATGGGCCATAACATCGTGGCGCACCTCTGCTTCGCGCTTTGCCGCCATTTCGTAGTCAATGTCATGGATATGGGCCTTCATTTCGTCGATCTGCGCGTCGGAAATGTCAAGTCCAAGCTCCTGCTCGCTTTCGGCAAGGGCGATCCAGAGCTTTCTCCAGGTGGAGAATTTTCTGTCATCGGAAAAGATCTGCTGCATTTCCTTGCCGGCATATCTTTTGCACAAAGGATTTTCGTAAACGTCTCTCATGGTTTCTCCGATCTTTATTCTACAGTTACAGATTTTGCGAGATTCTTGGGTTTATCGATGTCACAGCCGTTCTGCTTTGCCACATAGTAAGCAAACAGCTGCAGGGGAACGGTTTCGCAGATGGGCAGCAGCAGATCGTCGCTTTCAGGAACGAAGATCACATCGTCGGAGGCGGCCAGCATGCGGCGGTCTCCTTCTCTTGCAACACCCAGAACTCTTGCGCCTCTTGCCTTGACCTCTTTGATGTTAGAGACCGTCTTTTCGAAAAGAGGCTCGTAGCACGAAAGAGCGATGACGGGAAGATCCTCGTGGATCAGGGCGATGGTGCCGTGCTTCAGCTCGCCGCTGGCATAGGCCTCCGAATGGAGATAGCTGATCTCTTTCAGCTTTAAGGAAGCCTCTAAAGCGACGGCATAGTCCAGATTTCTTCCGATGAAGAAGAGGGTCTGGTTATCGTGATAGCGGGCGGCCAGCTCTTCCATATTGCCGTTGAGATCGATGGCTCTCTGGCACTTGGCGGGAAGCTCGCGAATGGCACGGATCAGCTGTTCTTCGCGGGCGGGCTCGATGCGGCCCAGCTTATCGGCGATATAGACGGCCAGCATGGTCATCATGGCCACCTGGGTAGTATAGCCCTTGGTGGTGGCAACAGCGATCTCCGGACCGGCCCAGGTATAGAGAACATCGTCGGCCAGACGAGCGATGGTGCTGTCGACCACG
>JABUTE010000266.1 GCA_021443825.1 Bacillota bacterium | reverse complement strand
AGCGCAGAAGAACTTCCCAAAACTGCGCCCGAAAATGACCATTCCCCTCTGCCGGAAATGAAGCCGGTGAAAGCCCGCTTCTCCTTTGCCCCTGCCCAGCCGCAGGCCGCAGAAGAGCAGCAGGTACTCACAAGCCCTCGAGACGAAGAACTATCCCCGGCCTCTGCAGACGGTCCCACAGCCCTTGATGCGCAGACCGCAAAGCAGGCTGCGCAAACACCGCAGCCTCTGGATGAAGACACGGCTGCCGAGCTGCGAAAGATCGTCAGCGAGCTGGATTCCGAGCTGCTGCAGCTGGCAGAAGCCTTAAGCGAGCAAAAGCCGGAGACGGCAGAGCTGCCTTCCGGGCAGGACGACCAAGGCGAGCCGACTCCCGCCGAAAGCCCTGCCGAAGAAACGACCCCGGAGCCTGCCGCAGAACCGGAAAAAAAGGAAGAGCCACTCCCTGCACAGGAGCAGAGCGAAGCTCTCCTCACACCGGAAGAAGAACAGCCCTCTGAAGGCAGCTCTTACCCGGAGACCGCCGACGAATACGAGCGCGACAACGCACGGTACAGAAAGCAGCTTCGCGCCAGGAATTCCGCTCAGATCGCAGGAATGATCCTGCTTTGCGGTTCCATCCTGCTGACCTATTTCCTGTAAACGATCCACCGAGCAAAGGAGCACCCCATGAAGGTACTTGAAAACATCAACTACGCAGGCATTCCTGACGAAGCACGCCAGCTGGATGTCTATATTCCCGAAGGACCCGTCAAAGGAAGCGTGATCTTCTTCCACGGCGGAGGTCTGGATCACGGCAGCCGAAAGGCAGTCGCCGAATACATGGGCATCGTCGAGGCAGGCTATGCCTTTCTCTCTGCCGACTACCGGCTCTTTCCCAATGTGCATTATCCGGCATTTTTAGAGGATGCCGCGCAGGCCGTGGAATTTGTCCATCAGATGGCTCCCCAGTGGGGCATTCCCGCAGAGCTGTTCGTTTCCGGTGCTTCTGCCGGCGCATGGCAGATCATGATGCTTGCCATGGACCGCACCTATCTGAAGGACGATTCCTTCGTTAAGGGCTATATCTCCGAAAGCGCCCAGGTATTTGCCCACTACGGCATCCTGCAGGACAGAGGCCGTGACGGCCGTCTGGAGATCATCGATGAAACGGCCCCCATAGGCTACATCCGCGAGGGACTGCAGCTGAAGCCTCTGGTGCTGCTTACCTATACCGACGACGTCAAGTGCCGTCCCGAAGAAAACCGCCTGATGTACGCATCCCTCATCAAGCTGCTGCCCGAAAACCATGTGGACTACGGCGTGTTGGAGGGGACCCATCTTCATCCCGTACGAAACGAAGACCGGGTAAAGGCCTATCTGCGCTTCATGGATCCGCTGGCATAAGCGATGGAAGACCTTTCCCTGAAAGAAGAAGCGCTGCGGCAGGAGATCGTTCTGGCAGGGCTGCGCCTTTGCGAAACCGGTCTGGTAGCCCGCACCTGGGGAAATATCAGCGCCCGTCTGTCGGATGAGCATCTGCTGATCAAGCCCAGCGGCAGGGATTATCATTCCATTCGCCCCGAAGACATCGTCCGTGTGGGCACCTGGGATCTTTCCTATGACCCCGCCGGACCAAAGCCCAGCTCTGAAAAAGCGGTCCATGCCGGCATCTACCGGCTGCGCCCGGACGCCAAATATGTGGTGCACACCCACCAGTTCTATGCTTCGGCCGTTTGCGCCGAGTGCGAGGATATCCGGATCGAACAGAACGGTATTCTCTCCCTCGTGCCCTGCGCCGTTTATGCCGAGCCGGGAAGCCCCGCCCTTTGGGAGAATATCGCTGCGGCGTTGGCGACACATCCCTCTGCCGATGCGGTGCTGATGGCCCGCCACGGCTGCCTGGTCTTTGCCGATTCCATGGAGGGCTGCTTTCAAAAGTCCCTTGCCCTGGAGGAGGGCTGCCGCAGGCTGTTTCTGACGCGGGTGCCGCAGGCTGCTGCAGCTACAAAAAAAGAGAGCACCGGGCCTGTGGGCTTCGTTGCTCTTACCGGCAAAAAGGCCGATGAAATGGATTGCTGGCTGGATGATTACGCCATGATGGTGCCGCTGGATTACCGGCAGGATGACCCGCAGGCGTTTCGCTCCGTCTCTGAGAAAAATGCTGCCGCAAGCCTTTATGTTCGAAAGGCCAGGCCCATTCCACAAGAGGAGGCTCTGCGCCAGCACGAAAGCTATGTGAACAGCTATTCTAAGCTAAAATAAGAGGTGTTTTATGAATTACGAGTGCAATCCTTTTGAAAAATTCCACACCCAATGGGCTCTGGTCACCGCCGGAACGAAAGAAAGCTTCAATACCATGACCATCGCCTGGGGCAGCATGGGCACTCTCTGGAACAAGCCGGTGATCACGGTTTATATCCGCCCCGACCGCCATACCTGCAATTTCATCAAAGAGCAGGAGACCTTTACCGTCTCCTTCTATAACGAGGAGCACCGCCCTGCCCTGCGCCAGCTGGGAACGCTGTCGGGTCGCGATTGCGATAAGGTGGCACAGGTGGGCTTTGAACCGGAATTCTTAGAGGACGGCATCACCTTCCGGCAGGCCAGCGAGACCTTCGTCTGCAAAAAGATCTATGCGCAGCAGCTGAACTGGGAGGATGT
>JABUTE010000290.1 GCA_021443825.1 Bacillota bacterium | reverse complement strand
CTGTTAAAATTGGTGCGATTCTGAAAAATTGGTGCGGAATTGGTGCGGAGCACACCCCCTCAAGTCCAAAAACCATTGAAAATAAAGGAGTTTTGAAATAAATGAAATTAGGTATCGTAGGCCTGCCTAACGTAGGCAAGAGCACTCTTTTCAATGCCATCACCAAGGCAGGAGCCGAAGCTGCCAACTATCCTTTCTGCACCATCGAGCCTAACGTGGGTGTCGTCACCGTTCCCGATGATCGGGTAACAAAGCTTCACGAGATCTATAACTCAAAAAAGACCACCTATGCCGTCATCGAATTCTGCGACATCGCAGGGCTGGTGAGAGGCGCCTCCAAGGGCGAGGGCCTGGGCAACCAGTTTCTTGGCCACATCCGCGAGGTAGAGGCCATCGTTCATGTGGTCCGGTGCTTTGAAAACGAAAACATCGTTCATGTGGACGGAAAGATCGATCCTGCATCGGATATCGACACCATCAACACCGAGCTGATCCTCTCCGACATGGAGATCCTGGAGCGCCGCATCAACAAGACCAAGAGCGGCATGAAGGGCGGCGACAAGTCCAAGGCGGGCGAGCTGGCCATCATGCAGCAGATCTACGAAAAGCTGGGGGAGGGCGTCAACGCAAGAGCGATCCCCTTCGAAGGCGAAGATAAGGACTTTGTTAAGTCGCTGGGGCTTCTTTCTTACAAGCCCATCATCTATGTGGCCAACGTTTCCGAAGACGATGCGGCCGATCAGGGCGATAACGAATATGTGAAGACCGTGAAAGAGATCGCGGCGGCAGAGGGCTCGCAGGTGGTGGTCATCTGCGCCGGGATCGAAGCCGAGATCGCCGAGCTGGAAGACGAAGAAAAGGCGGAATTCCTGGCAGAGCTGGGCATTGCCGAAAGCGGTCTCAGCCGCCTGGTCAAGGCCTCGTATAAGCTGCTGAACCTGATCTCCTTCCTGACGGCCGGTGCCGACGAATGCCGTGCCTGGACCATTACCGAAGGAACCAAGGCCCCCCAGGCAGCCGGAAAGATCCATACCGACTTCGAGCGGGGCTTTATCCGCTCCGAGACCATCGCCTTCGATAAGCTGATGGAGTGCGGCGGCAGCCTGGCCGCGGCAAGAGAAAAGGGATATCTCCGTTCCGAGGGCAAGGATTATGTCATGAAGGACGGCGACGTGGTCAACTTCCTGTTCAACGTATAGGAGCCTTCGATGGAAAACAGCGAAAAGAACCTGCCGCAGGAAGCCGTACAGGAGCAGGCGCCTCATAAGCGGCGTGTGCGCTACGCAGGCAAGTACCCGAAACGCTACGAAGAAAAATACAAGGAGCTGGATCCGATAAAATATCAGGAGATCGCCGATCACGTGAAGGCCAAGGGCAATACCCCGGCGGGAACCCATATTCCCATCTGCGTGAACGAGATCCTCGATATTCTCGACATTCAGCCGGGGCAAAACGGCTGCGACTGCACCTTAGGCTATGGCGGTCACACCGAAAGGATGCTGGAAAAGCTGCAGGGACAGGGCCATCTGTGCGGTCTGGATGCCGATCCCATCGAATCGGAAAAGACGAAGGCAAGGCTGCAGGCCCTGGGCTACAAAGAAGACATCCTGTCGGTGATCCTGACCAACTTTAAGGATATCGACCAGGTGGCGCAGCAGCACGGCAAGTTCGATTTTATTCTGGCCGATCTGGGCGTTTCGTCGATGCAGCTGGATAATCCGGCAAGAGGATTTTCTTATAAATTTGACGGACCTTTGGACCTTCGCATGAACCCGCAGAAGGGAAAGCCTGCCTATGAGCGGCTGCGAGAGATGGAGCGAGACGAGATCGAGGGCATGCTCATCGAAAATGCCGATGAGCCCTATGCCGCCGAGATCGCAAAGACGCTTTCTTCTGATCTTAAAAGCGGCTATCCGGTAGAGACCACCCTGGCTCTTCGCCGGATCATCGAAAAGGCGCTGGCCTTTCTTCCCAAAAGCCAGAAGAAAACAGAAGTGAAGAAAAGCTGCGCCCGGGTGTTTCAGGCCCTTCGCATCGATGTGAACGAGGAATTCGAGGTGCTCTACGAGCTGCTGGAAAAGCTGCCTGCCGTGCTCAAGCCGGGTGGAAAGGTGGTCATTCTCACCTTCCATTCAGGTGAAGACCGGCTGGTAAAAAAGTCCTTCAAATGGCATTTTAACGAGGGAGATTACAGCGATTTCGCCCGGGAGATCATCCGCCCCTCGGCAAAGGAATGCGCCGAGAATCCCAGAGCAAAATCCACCAAGCTGCGCTGGGCGATCAAGGCATAGATCCTTCGAAAATATAAAAAAATAATACTTGAATTTTAAAATATTGAGACTATAATAGGTTCTCGTGACGACAGAATGTCGCCCGCCCGGGCGGCATTTTCTTTTGCCGCCAATTCCCCTATCTCTATATTTTGTATGTTTCATACAAGAACCGAGGCATTTATCATGAACCTTTTATTACCTGTCGCATTATCCCTTTGCATGGGTCTTACCATGACCCGTATCTTTAAGAAGGTCGGGCTGAAGCTTCCCGATGTAACGGCCTTCCTCATCGCCGGCATCGTTGTCGGCCCCTTCGTTCTGGGCGCCCTGGAAGATCTCCTCGGTTTTCTCGGCTGCAAGGTCGTGATCCCGATCCACTGGGATGTCTGGACGAATTTCAAGGCAGA